>CANQLN010000067.1 GCA_947624695.1 uncultured Bacilli bacterium | reverse complement strand
CACCGTAATGGCAGCATCTTCTTCATCAGGGGTTAAAAGTAAGAAGTATACTTTTACTTTTAAGGCTTTAAAAACTGGTTCTACTAAAGTATCTGTAGATATGTATGAAGCATATGCTTTTGCTGATTTGAGTGAAATAAGCCTAACTAGTAGTAGTAAGTCTTTAAAGATAATTACCCAAGAAGAACTTGAAGCTAGTTATTCCAAAGATAATGATTTAAAAGATTTAAGTGTTGAAGGTTATGAAATAAGTCCAGCTTTTTCCAAAGATAATTTAAATTATAGTGTTACGGTTCCGGAAGGAACAACTAGTGTTAATGTTATTGCGACTCCTAATGATAGCAAATCATCAGTTAGTGGAGCTGGTAGCGTAGAAGTAACAGAAGGCTCAAATAATTTAAGTATTGTTGTAAGAGCGGAAAATGGTAGTGAAAAAACTTATAACTTAGTTGTTGAAGTTATCGATGCTAATCCGATTAATGTGACAGTTGATAAAGAACATTATACGGTTATTAAATTAAGAAGTAATTATGTCTGCCCAGAACTTTATGAAGAAAGTGAAGTTGAAATAGATGGCTTTAAAATTCCTAGTTGTTATAATGAAAAGATAAATTATAATTTAGTAGGACTTAAAAAAGATGATGGAACAGTTGAAAGTTTTATTTATGAAAAAGGTAAATATACTAAATATAATGAAGTAACAGGAACTAGTTTAAAAATTGTTATTTTAGATTATGATAAAGAATTACCTGGTTTAAGTAAGGCTACATCCATGATTGATGGGGAATCTTATGCCACTAATATTTATGAGCAAAAAGATAATTATTATGTTGTTTATGGTTTAAATGTGGCTACAGGTAAAAAAGATTTTTATTTATATGATGCTTTAAATAATACTTTTGCCTTATATAATAATGATCAAGTTGAAGATCTAATTAATACTAATAAAACTTATTTATATGTTATTGTGGCTTTTGGCATTGGTTTATTACTAGCGATTATTTGTATAATTAAATTAAGTTTAAAAAACAAAAAGAATAAAAAAGAACTATTAAAAGAACCAACAGCAAATGAAGTAAAAACTGAAGAAGTTAAAAAGAGAAAAGAAAAACCCGCAAAAGAAGTTAAAGAAAAAGAAGAGAAAAAAGAGTTAGAAAATACCGATGTTAATGAAATAAAAGAATTAACCGAAGAAGAAGATAATGATGAAACTGAAACTTACTATCTTTTTGAGAGTGATCGGAAGAAAAAACATAAGAAAAAATAATTAATACATAAAAATAATAAGAAAGATTATCCTAATAATAGAATAAGTGAGATAATCTTTCTTTTTCATTGGTTATCGTTTATAATATTGATAGGTGTTTTAAATGAATTGGATGGTTAATGGACATAATATAATTGAAATTGTGGTTGTAACTTTTTTAACAAGTTTACTTTTAGTACCTATTTCGAAAAAATTAGCTAATCATGTGGGAGCCATGGACATTCCTAATGAAAGAAAAATTCATAAAGTCCCTATTCCTCGTCTTGGTGGTTTAGCTGTTTTTGGTTCTTTTCTTTTAGGTTATATTTTATATGGCGAAGTTACAACCCAAATGTTATCGATTTTAATTGGTTCATTTTTAATTGTTTTAGTAGGAATTTTTGATGACATTAAACCAATTCGGGCTTTATATAAATTTATTGTCCAAGTTATCGCGGCTTTAATCGTCGTTATTTATGGGCATGTTTATTTTACGGAGATAACTTTTTTAGGTTTAAGAATTGAACTTAATCTTTTTATGAGTTATTTTTTATCAACTTTCTTTATTTTAGCCATCTCAAATGCGATTAATTTTATTGATGGTATGGATGGTTTATCTAGTGGAGTTAGTTCCATTTATTTTTTAACGATTGCCATCATTGCTCTAATTTTAAACCGTTTAGGAGGCTTAGATATTGTTCTTTCTTTAATTATGCTCGGAGCTACTTTAGGCTTTTTAGTTTATAATTTTCCTCCAGCTAAAATATTTATTGGCGATTCCGGCAGTGTCTTCTTAGGTTTTATTATTGCTATCATTGCTCTTTTAGGTTATAAAGTAGCAACTTTAACATCTTTAGTTATTCCGATAACTATTCTAGCTATTCCGGTTTTTGATACTGTCTTTGCTATTTTAAGACGACTTATAAAACATAAAAGTATTGCGGAAGCTGATAAAGAACACTTCCATCATCAACTTTTAAAATTAAAATTTTCGCCACGAATTAGTATTTTAATTATTTATTTGGTAACCATTATTTTCTCAGTTATTTCAATTCTTTATGTTGTTGGTGATAGTAGAGATGTCATTATCTTATATCTAGTTACCATGTTATTAGTTTTATTTGTAGTTTTAAAAACCGATATTTTATATGATCATAAAAAGAAGAAGTAACTTTCTTTTTTGTATTATTTAAGATATAATAAAATAAATAGAAAAACCGAGGTTATTTATGCAAAAATTAAAAAAACTTTTTTCTAAAGAAATGCTTATTAATTATGTCTTTGTTTTTTATTTACTATCTTTAGTTTTAGATTTCCATTTTTTTTATAATAGTATTTCCACTTTAATTCGAGTTTTAGTTATTAGTTTTTTATTTTTAATTATCTTTATTTTTTATGCTAGTCCCAAAGAAAGAAAAATTTTAATTGCCTATTTTTTAGCTCTTTTATTATATCTTATCTTGCATCTTATCAATATTAATCATTTTAATGTCTCTTTTATAAAAGAGATTAATAATTTAAATGAAATCTTATATTTTTTCAAAATGAGTATGAATGTTTTAATCATTTATATTATTTATAAATTACAAATAGATAAGAAGAAATTTTATAATTTAATTTATTTAGCTTCTTTCCTTATGGCTTTTACGATTGTCTTAGCTAATATTTTAAAAGTTGGTTATACTTCTTATGATTTTTTACATCCGGAATATAATATATTTGATTGGTTTAAAGGAAGTGTGCCTTTTGCTTCCGCATCCACGAAGGGGTATTTTCATCTTACTAATCAAATTGCTGCCATCTTTATTTTGTATTTACCTCTTATGCTTGTTAATTTAAAAGAAAAGGTAACAATTCCTAAAGTTATCACGATTATTTTAACAATTATGTCTTTATTTATGTTAGGAACAAGAGTATCAACTTATTCAGTTTTTATTATTTTAATTGTGGCTTTAATTGTCTATTTAGTAGTGGTCATAATAAGAGAGCCTTTTTCTAAAATGTATACCTTATCATTAGTTTTATTTTTAATATTGAGTATTAGTCTTTACCGGGTTTGTCCTTTACTATCAAGAAATAGTTATTATGATACTTTATTTAGTGAAAAAGAAACGAGCAAAGAGGAAGCAGAATTTAAAGAGTTAGATAATGTTGGGAAAAAGGAATTAAGTGATACCGAGTTTAAAAAATATTTAGGCTATTTTAATATTGATAGCGATTTTTATAATACTTATTATCCTTTAGAAAATGACCGAGAGTTTTATGAAAATTATTTAGCTTTAGGAGTTAAAATTAATGATACTAGATTTTTAGAAAGAAAAATAATTGAAAGAGTGGAAGAGTTAAACAATCACTCATCAGATATAATCTTTGGAATTGGGTATGATAGAGTAATGCATATTTTTAATATTGAGTCCGATTATGTGATGCAATATTATGCTTTAGGAATTTTCGGAGTTATAATCCTTTTAGGTGTTAATGTTTTTCTTTTGATATTAATGGGCTTTAAATGTTTATTTAATTTAAAAAGATACTTTAATTATGAAAACATGATGCTTTTATTTAGTATTCTTTACTTTTTAGTAAGTACTTATTTTACCGGAAATATTTTAAACGCTATTAGTACGATTATTCCGATATCTTTGGTGATTGGCTATCTTTTAAGTAGACTAAATAAACAAGAAAAGAAGGAAGATAACGAATATTATTTAGGATTTAAAGTAACAACTAAAAATAAAGAAGAAATATTAAAGGGTATTTTTAAAGAAAAGAAATTAACCATAATTTATAATATTAATCCGCTTATTATTAATAATTTTTTACATAATAAAGAAATAAAAAGAGAAATTAATAAAGGTAAATATAATATTCCGGATGGGAATGGGATTGCTCTTGCCTCGAGGTTATCTAGTAATAATATTAAAAGTCCTATTCCAGGGATTGATTTAATGGAAGATATATGTAAGGAAAGTACGATAAAAAAATATACCATTTATTTATATGGCGCTAAAGAAGAAAGTGTTAAAGGAACAAAAGAGTATTTAGAGCATAAATACCCCCAAATTAAAATAATTGGTTATCAAAATGGCTATAATAAAAATAAGGAAGAAGATGGGAAAAAAATAGTTCAAAGTAAACCAGATATTTTATTTGTCGCTTTAGGTAGTCCTTTGCAAGAAGAATTTATCATAAGTAATCAAGAGAATTTTAAAAATATTAAAATTATTATGCCAGTAGGAGGATCATTTGATGTTTTAAGCGGCAATTTAAAAAGAGCCCCGAAATTTTTTAGAGTATTAAAAATTGAATGGCTTTATCGAATGCTTAAAGAACCAAAAAGATTTAAGGAACTATTTGGCTTAATTAAGTTTGGTTTTCTAGTATTACTGTTTAATTTTTGGTATAATGATAAATAGATAGGAAGAAATTTATGAAAAATATAATTTATAGTATTAAAAAGTATAAATTTTTACTCTATGAGTTAGTAGCAAGGGATTTTAAAGTTAAATATAAAAGAAGTGTTTTAGGAGTTTTATGGAGTTTACTTTATCCCGTTTTAACAATGACGGTTATGGCTTTAGTATTTTCGAATATGTTTAAATTTAGTATGCCTGATGTTAATTACTTAGTTTATTTAATGAGTGGCCTTATTATCTTTAACTATTATAGTGAGGCATCTAATCTCGCCATGAGTAGTGTTGTGGGGAATTTTTCTTTAATTAATAAAGTATATATTCCGAAATATATATTTCCTTTATCTAAATGTATTTTTGTCGGTATTAACTTTTTACTTACTTTAATTCCTTTATATGCCATTATCTTATTAACAGGAACCGGTATTAATATTCATCATTTACTTTTACCATATGCTTTTTTATGTTTATTCTTATTTACAGTAGGCATGGGCTTTATTTTAGCGACAATATCGGTCTTTTTAAGAGATATGTTTTATATCTATGGGGTTATGATTACTTTATGGATGTATATGACACCGATTATGTATGATTTTGCGATGATCCCAGCAAAATTACAATTTATCTTTAAACTTAATCCTTTATATTGGTTTATTTATTTTACCCGCGATGTTATTTTATACAATCAAGTACCAAGTTTAAATGTTTGGCTTTATTGTGGTTTATTTGCTATCGGATTTTTACTAATTGGTATATTTGTCTTTAAGAAGTACCAAGACAAATTTATCTATTATGTGTGAGGTTATTATGGAAGATATAATGATAAAAGTTAAAGATGTTTCGATGCGTTTTAATTTAGGAATTGATAAAGGATTTTCTTTGAAGCAAGGATTTGTTAATTTATTTGATCCGAAAATGCGGAAGAAACATAAAGAAGAAAAAAAGAAAAATGAATTTTGGGCCTTAAAAGATGTTGATTTTACCGTGAAAAAAGGCGAAGTCGTGGGCTTTATTGGGAGCAACGGAGCTGGCAAATCAACGCTTTTAAAAATTGTGGCGGGAGTTATGAAACCCACTAAAGGAAAAGTTGAATCTTATGGCACCATTTGTCCGATGATTGAACTTGGGGCTGGTTTTGATATGGATTTAACAGCCAGAGAAAACATCTATTTAAATGGGGCTGTTATGGGTTATTCCAAAAAATTCTTAGATGAAAAGTTTAAAGAAATTGTAGAATTTTCAGAGTTAGAAGATTTCTTAGATGTGCCAGTTAAGAATTTCTCTTCAGGAATGATTGCGAGACTCGCCTTTAGTGTCGCTACCATAGTGGAGCCCGAAATCTTAATTGTTGATGAAATTTTATCTGTGGGAGACTTAGCTTTCCAAGCCAAAAGTGAAGCTAAAATGCTTAATATGATTACGGGCGGAACAACGGTTTTATATGTTTCCCATTCGATTGAGTCAATTAAAAAATTATGTGATAAAGTAATTTGGATTGAACATGGGGAGATTCAAGCCATTGGGG
>CANQLN010000066.1 GCA_947624695.1 uncultured Bacilli bacterium | reverse complement strand
GGGTGTTATATAATAAGCATATAAGATAAATATGATAAGAAATATTTATGTAATTATTAACATAAATAAACTCTTTATTTGCTATTTATATTCGGTATTTTAAACAAGGAGAAAAAGTTATGGTAAATGAAAATAATAAAAAGAAAGTAATAATAGTTACAATGATAGCGGTATTATTATTACTAGTAGTTGTAATAAGTGCCACCTATGCTTTTTTTACAACTAATGTAATAAATAACTCAGAAGATACTGATATAAGTATTACCACTGAAAATAAAAAAGATATATCAATAACCGGAGGAGTAGCAAATTATAAACTTCATTTAGCTGTATCAGATATGTCTACAAGTAAAGTAGGTAATGTTTATTATGGAACTACTTCTGATAGCAAAAATTACGAAACAGATCAAGAGACTGGAACTATAGCAATAGGTAATATAGATACTCAGAGTTTAGTAGATAATTATACGTGTAATGCCACACTTAATATAGAATTAAGTGGTGATATGAAAGACAAATTAAAAACTAATGATTTTGTATTGGTTATATCTCAAGGAGAAACAACCAAATCATTTGATTTATCAGAAAACTTAACTAATTCTACATTTAATTTTAGTTTAAAAAGTATAGAACCAATCAAATCCTATTTAAAATTTACTAATCAAGAAACAGATCAGAGTGGATTAGCTAATAAAACCTTAAATGCTAATGTTAGCATTACAGATTTTAAATGTGAAATAGAAAAAAATGCCTTTGTGGTATTGAAAAAATATGCCAAAGGAGAAACAGGTGTCAAAACTCTCCAAGATGAAGCTGTAAATGGCTTATATAGATATTATGGAAATGATGAAGAGGTAACAAATAACTTTATATGTTTAGGACCAGAAGGAAATACCTGTGCTACTGATGAAGATAAAAAGAATTACTTATATCGAATCATTGGAGTAACCGATGGCTCAAATAATCAAAGTTCATATGGTTTAGAAGCTGGTTATCTAAAAGTAATTAAAGCTTTTCAATTACCAGAAAGCCAAAGATGGCATTCAAGTGGAGCTGGTGATATTGATTGGGATGAAGCCAGTGTTCAAAAATATTTAAATGAAACATTTTATGATACTATAGAGCAAAGAATAAAAGATAAAATACCAAGTGTTAAATGGTATAAAGGAAATGTGACATATTCTTGTGATAATCCAAGAATATGTCCACCAGAGGAAGAAGTAGAACCAGTAACAAATAATTCCTATTCAATAGGTTTAATGTATGCCAGTGATTTTTATCATTCAAACCAATATGATAAAGAAGATATATTAGATGAAAGTTATAATTGGTTATATGCACCTAATGGTGCTAGCATAAGTCCTAGTACTTCTGATGATGAATGGACAATGACAAGATATGGACTTGACTCATTTAACACTAATTGCTCTTGGTATATGGGCATGTGGAATGGTCCGTTGTCGATGTCGTATAACGAACATCATGGAGTTGGATCACTTCTTCCGATTCGCCCAGTCTTTTACCTAAGTCCAGATATCAACTTACTTGGAAGAGGAACAGAAAATAATCCATTTATTATAAGTGAGGGATAATATATGAATGAAAATAATAATAGTAAAAGTAAAAATAAAAGAAAATTAATAATAGCTATTATAGTTATGGTATGTGTCTTAGTCCTTTCAGTTGTGGGAGTATCATATGCCTTCTATACTTTACAAACAAGTGGAGAAACTACTACTAAAATAATGATAACTGCTGGAGAAGCTAATAATATAACTTTATCAGGTAAAATAGAGAATTTTCGTTTAAATATTAATACTGATGATATGGCTTATAATAACTTAGAAGATTATTATGCTACAACTGAATCAGAAAAAAGTCATGCTGATGATAAAGAAGATGGAACTAAAAATTTAGGAACTATAAATATAAATGGAACAGAAGTAGAGCCACAAACTTGTAAAGCTACCATTAAATTAGAATCTAAAGACATAGAAACAATCCAAAAAGATGATTTAACATTAGGAATTATATATGATGGAAAAGAAGAAGAAATAGATTTAAAAAATTTTCCAAGTGATGGGAAAACTATAGAATTTGAATTATATGGTGATGTTAATCCAGCATATATCAAAGCCTATTTAAAATTTAATAATGATAATAGAGATCAATCATATTTAGCAAATAAAAATATGAGTATTAAAGTAAGTATACCTAATTTTGAATGTGAAGCTAGTAAAGCCTTACCACCATTAGAGATGCTAGACAAAAAAGGTGGGCAATATTATGCTAGAGGAAAAACAGGAGAAGAAAAAGTATTAGTAGATGAATTATATAGATTCAGAGGGACAGCAAGTAAAGTAAACAATAATTTTATATGTTTAGGGCCAACCGAAGAAGATACATGTGAAGATGCTGAAAACATGTATAGAATAATCGGAGCCACAGAAGAAGGTCAATTAAAAGTTATCAAAGCTAAAAATATTGGTGCAAAGCAATGGCATAGTGATGATACTATAGAAGTAAAATGGAATGAATCAGATTTATATAAAGAATTAAATAGTACATTTTATAATTCCATAAATGAAAGAATAAAAGTCTTGATAGAAGATCATACCTGGAATATGGAAGTTAATATGGAAGTTGGTGATTCATATCCATGGCCTCCATCAAATCCAACTTCAGAATCAATAAGTGAAGGAACCGCAACCGGCTATATCGGGTTAATGTATGCAACAGATTATGTTAATGCTGGAGTAACGAATTATAAAAATTGGCTTAACGTTACTAATGGAATAACAGGAAGTAGAGATTATGACGAGTGGACAATGAGTAGATTGGGCTTTCGCGGTTGTTCTGAAGTATGGTTTATCTATCGGAGTAAACTCAGGTGGGAACGTACAAATATTGGACACAGCTATGTTCGACCTGTCTTCTATCTATCATCTGATATACTATTATTTGGTAAAGGTACAGAAGATATTCCTTATAGAATAGTTAATTGATTTTAGAATAGATAAGATATAAATAATAAAGTAAAAAATATATAAATTTGAAAATATTTAGAAGATAAAAGAAGCATTTAATTGCTTTTTTTTCACTATTAAGTATATAATTAAGGGGAAAGAGTGATTTTATGTTAGAAAATAAAAAAATATTAGTATTGGGATTATCTAAAAGTGGGATGGCTGTTGCTAAATTATTAGCTAGTAAAAATGAAGTGATTGTTACTGACAAACAAGAACAATCTTTAGATATTTTAAAAACATTAGAAGGCTTAAATGTTAAATTTGTTCAAAGTGAAACAGGAAAAGAAATTTTAGATGAAAGTTTTGATGTCTTAATTAAAAACCCCGGAATTGAACCCCATCAACCTTGTGTTTTAAAAGCTCTTAGTTTAAATATACCAGTAGAAAATGAAATGGAAGTCGCATATCATTATCTACCTAAAGGGGTAAAAATAATTGGGATAACTGGCTCTAATGGGAAAACAACAACTACTACTATGTTATATGATTTATTAAAATTACATCATATTCCGGCTATTTTAGGAGGCAATATAGGTTATCCTTTATGTGATGTTTTAGATAAAGTGACAAAAGATAGTGTTTTAGTGTTAGAAATATCTGATCATCAATTATATAATTTAAAAGATTTTAAAACAGATTATAGCATTTTAACTAATCTTTGTCCGACGCATTTAGATTTTCATGGTTATTATGAAAATTATATAAATGTTAAGAAAAAAATATTTAATCATCATACTAGTAGTGATAAAGCTTATATTAATAAACAAAATAAAGATAGTTTAAAAATTACGGAAGATATTAAGTCAACAAAATATTATTTTAATGATGAAAATAATTATTATAATGAAGAAGGTCTTTTTATTGAGGGTAATTTAGTTATTAAATTATGTGATATTAAGATAAAAGGAAATCATAATTATGAGAATATTTTAGCTTCCCTTTTAGTTTTAAAAGAATTTGCTTGGGATTTAGATATTATAAAAAATTATTTAAAAAATTTTAATGGAGTAGAGCATCGTTTAGAAGTTGTTGATAGTAAAAGTTCTCTTAAATTCTTTAATGATTCTAAAGCTACTAATCCAACTTCAACTTTAATTGCTTTACAAACAATGAAAGGGAAAGTTAATTTAATTTTAGGGGGAAAGGAAAGAAGTCAAGATTTTAATGAACTTAATAAAGAAATTCATAAAGTTATTAGAATCTATGCTATAGGAGAAGTAAGTGAAAGAGTAGGAGCTTATGCTGATAGTCAAAATATTCCTTGGAAGAATTGTCAAACATTAGAAAAAGCGATGAAAGAAATTAAAAAAGATGCTTTAGATGAAGAAATAGTTTTATTATCTCCGGCAAGTGCTTCTTGGGATCAATATGATAAATTTGAAACAAGAGGCGAAGAATTTAAAAAATTAGTTGAAAAATTATTCGATTAAAGATATAATTGTTATAGTAGTAAAAGGGGCTCGATGAAATGAATGATAATAATAATTTAAATGGGACAGTTTTAGGTAGTGTTGATCCTAATGGAGCACCAATTCCTAATCCGCAACCGCTTAATAATCCTAGTGGAGGAGTAGAAAATTTAAACCAACCAGTTCCACCGGTACAACCTGTATCGCCAGTGCAACCTATGTCAAATCCGATACCAAGAGAAGAGGTAAACCCAACGCCGGTAAGTCCGGGACCAGTAAATGTTCCACCGGCACCAATGCCAAGTGCACCAGTAGAGGGACCAAATCCCGCAAATGTACCGCCAGTAACTCCAGAGGTTGTACCGCCAGTTACGCCGGTAATGCCTAATGCTAATCCAGGGATGCCTGAACCACTTCCGGTAACTCCGGAACCAGCATATACTAATCCTAATACGATAGGTAATCCTAATGGAATGATGCCGGGATTTGAAAGTGCAAATAACATAGGAACAACCCCTCCTATATCTTTTGAACCAGAAAAGAAACCAGAAAAGAAAACTAATAAACTAGTATTTATAATTATAATTTTAGTTGTTTTAGCGGCAGTTGGCTTTGGAACATTTTATGTTTTAAAATATACCGATTTATTAAATAATAAAGTAGCTAAGATATCTATTGAACCTAAAAATTTTGAAGTTAATTTAGGAGATGAATTACCTAGTACTAATGGTGATTATGCCACAGTTACAGGAACTGATATTGCTAGTTGTGGTGTAGATACTAGTGAAGTAGATACATCTAAAGTTGGAGAATATACTTATACAATTACTTGTGGGGAAACTCATCGGCAAGGAAAAGTATCAGTTGTCGATAATTCAGTTTTAGAAGTAGCTTTAAAAACTGTTTATAAAAGTAAAAATGAGTCCCTTGAGGCTAAAGAATTTGCCACTAGTGATGACTCTAGTTTAACTTATGAATTTGTTTCCGAAGATGAAGTTAAGTCTTTATTAAGTGGTGAAGCTGGGACTAAAACTGTTAAGATTAAAGTTACAAATGAAAGCGGTAAGTCCATTGAAGTAGAAGGAACTTTAGTAGTTTTAGATTATGTAGTTAAAGGATTTATTACTTGTTCTAAAGAAGAAACTTTAGCTGATAACAAAACTATGGTAACATCTGAAAGATTTGCGATTGCGGATTTAAATGGGGAAAATAGTAATGACTTTGCTAATATTATTTATGAAGAAATTGCCTTTAAATTTAATGATCGTGATGAATATAATAATTTAGTTGAAGAATATCAAGCTAATAAGACAATAACTGTTAATAATATTACTTCTGATGAAATTAAGTTTGATGATTTAGAAACTAATCCAACCATTACTTTTAAGGCTATTAAAAATGTTGAAGATGCGGAAAAAGAATATGGTAAAGATAATCTTGCTAAATATAGCACCATAAAAAGTTATTTTGAAACTAATTTAAAATATACTTGTTCTTATAAAAAAGTAGAAACAACTACAAATAATAATAATCAAAATAATACCACTAATTCGACAAATACTAATAATACGCAAAACTGATAGCAATATCAGTTTTTTAAATGTTTTAAAAATAAGAACGGAATGTCAATTTGACATTCTTTTGTATAA
Source organism: uncultured Bacilli bacterium (assembly GCA_947624695.1). Classification (GTDB taxonomy): domain Bacteria; phylum Bacillota_I; class Bacilli_A; order RF39; family UBA660; genus SIG200. The sequence continues at coordinate 117 of CANQLN010000066.1, read as the reverse complement.
TTTAAATTCAGAAAGTGTCAAATGAGTGTTATAATGTTAAGTATTTTATGGCACGTCTTGAGTATACGAAAGAACGTGTTATAAAATTATTGTACCTAATTTTATAACACGTTCTTT
>CANQLN010000065.1 GCA_947624695.1 uncultured Bacilli bacterium | reverse complement strand
TGTCTGTTGATTGTGATTGCTGTGATGTGGCTGAAGATCCTTGTATGAAAGATATCGGTATTCTTGCTTCCTTAGATCCAGTAGCTATTGATGAAGCTTGTATTGATCTAGTTAAAAATTCTAATGATCCTGGTAAAGATCATTTACTTGAAAGAATTAATTCTCGAAATGGCCACTATACTATTGAAGCGGCTGAAAGCTTAGGTATAGGCACAACAGATTATGAATTAATCGAAATAAAATAATGGGTTTTAATAAAACTCATTTTTTTATAAATAAATTTATTTAGGAATATTGCAATAACCTAGAAGTTCCATTATAATTATTGCAGAACTTAACTAATAAGGTGAGGATTAATATGATAATTATATTTATAGGTTTAAGTATTATATTAGGTTTTTTATTAAATAAAGGTTATTTTAAAAATGTTTATTTAAAAACTATTTTTAAATGTCTAATAATATCTTTATTAGCATCTAGTATTTTAGAAGTAACAATTTTTAATTTTCGTCATTATGAATCTTTATTTTTTAAGGGCGCTAAAGATTTGACCCATTATAACGTTAGTGAAGGAATAGAGTGCAACGATGTCTGTCGTATTATTGATAAAGAAAATGCTTATATTGAAATATATAATATCGATAAAAAAGTGAATAATTTATATTTAGATTTTAAAAGTAAAGATCTTTTATTTATCGATTATGAAATAGAATTTACGGATGATGCTAATGCTTTATATGTTAAAAGTGAAGAAAGAAATTATGTTTCTGATATTTTAAATAGTCATTATCTAAAAGTTAATCCTTCCGGAAAAGTTGGCAATTTAAAAATAAATATTTTGAATAGCAATGGTAATTTTACGATAGATAAAATTATGATTAATCAAAAAGTCCCTTTATTAATTAATAATTTAAGATTAATTATTGCATCTTTATTTATCTTTTTAATATTACTTATTAATCCTAAAAATAATTTATATAATTTAAAACATGATTTTAAAAAGTCTTCTTTAGTAACCTTAATTATTGTATGTTTACTGAGTGGCATTTTATGTTTTAGTACGCTTTTAAATTCGAAAAGTTATAGTGATACTCAAACTAGTCAATATTCGCAATATAAGAATTTGGCTAAGTCTTTAAGTAAAGGAAAATTTTATTTAGACTTAAAAGTAAATGATAAATTATTAAATTTAGATAATCCTTATGATACTAATTATCGCGATAATATCTTAAGAAGATACAAAGACTATTATTGGGATTATTCTTATTATAATGGTAAATATTATTCTTATTTTGGTATTGTGCCTTGTCTTTTAACTTATTTACCTTATCATTTAATAACGCATAATGATTTGCCTAATTATTTAGCAATGAGTATTGGTCTTATCTTTTTAGTGGTTGCGGCTTTCTATTTTATGCGGCAAATTATAAAGAAATATTTTCCTAAAGCTTCTTATATGTGGTATGTAATTTTAAGTATTTTCTTCCTTGTATCTAGTGGTTTAATTTCTTTTGCGGGAGAGCCAACATTCTATAATATGCCGATTGTTTATGGTCTTTCTTTTTCGCTTTTAGGTTTGTCTTTTTGGCTAAAAGCGACCAGGGAGCAAAATTTAAATTCCAAATATTTAGGCTTAGGTAGTTTATGTATGGCTTTAGTGGCGGGATGTCGCCCTCAACTTTTATTAGGTAGTTTTTTTGCTATTCCCTTGTTTTGGGATTATGTCTTTAAAAAAAGAGAACTATTTAGTAAGAAAAGTCTTAAAAACACTTTTTGGTTATGCCTTCCTTACATCATCGTGGCTATCTTCTTAATGTATTATAATTATAGTCGTTTTGGTAGTGTCTTTGATTTTGGAGCTAATTATAATTTAACAACAAATGATATGACAAAAAGAGGATTTCATTTTGATCGCATATTTACAGGACTATATTATTTCCTTTTAGCTCCCGGACAAATTATTTTAAAATTTCCTTTTCTTAGAGCTTTGCCTGAAGAGTTAGTCTTATCAGGGGTATCAACTTTTGAACCTCTTAATATTTCTTATGTTGGTGTTACTATTTATGAGCCAATGTATGGTGGTTTCTTATTTATTAATTTAATTAGTATCTTAGGTTTGTTCTTTTATAAATTTAAAAAGCAAATTAATAATAAAGAATTATTTTCCCTTTGCTTAGTGGCGGTTATTTCCTCTTTATTAATTATTATTGCTGATACCGAGATGGCGGGAATATTGCCGCGTTATTTAGCCGATTTTGGCTGGCTTTTAAGTTTAAGTACGGTAATTGTTATTTTATCATTATTAAAAAATAAAAAATTATCTTTCGAAATAAAAAGGCTTTTAATTACATTTATTGTAATAAGTATTGTTTATAATTTACTCACTTTCTTCTTGAACAAAGATACTTTTTCAAACTATAACATTCTGGGTTATATATATTACCGCATTTACTATTTGGTTATGTTTTGGCTATAAAAGACTTGCGTAATTAAAAATTTTGTGTATAATAAATCTTCACAAAGAAAGAGGGTTTATAAATGACAAATAATAGTCTATTAAATTTAGCAACAGATTGAATGATGCAAAGTACAACCATGCCTTTTGTAAAATATAGCGAATGGCATAATCATATCTTAGTTTTAAAAAGATTAATTGCTAGAAAGATAAAAGATGTTGATTATGTTACGATTGCTCATGCTTTACTAAATGCTAGAGTGGTATTTGATTCTAAAGAAGAAGAAGAAAAATACCAAAAAGAATTTGCGTCTTTATGTACAGTAGCTTTAGCTTTTGAAGACATTGCGGTATTTTTACAAGACAATCCTAAAGTTAAAAATATTGAAGATTATTATAACAAACAAAATAAGAGGTAAGGCCTCTTATTTTTCTTCGCTATTATATAGTCGTTTATAAATAGATGATTTTTTCATTAACTCTTTATGAGTACCAGAGTCTTTAATTTGACCATCATCAATAACATAAATAATGTCGGCATCTTTAATGGTGGAAAGACGATGGGCGACAATGATAATGGTGTGATCAACTACAAGTTCATCAATAACTTTTTTAATGTAATTTTGGGATTCATTATCTAGGCTACTCGTGGCTTCATCAAATAGAATAACTTGGCTTTTTTTGGCTAAGGCTCTTGCAATCGCTAACCTTTGCTTTTGACCTCCTGATAAATTAACGCCACCTTCTCCTAAAATAGTATCATATTTTTTAGGAAGACTCATAATATAATCATCAATGTAAGCCATTTTTGTATATTTTCTAATTTCTCTTAACGTAATATTTTCTTTTAATAATTTAAAATTTTCCCGAATAGTTTTATTAAATAAGAAAGGGTCTTGGCGAATAATGGAAATATTTTTTCTTAAACTTTCTTCCGTTAAATCTTTAATATCGACATCATCAAGTAATATTTTTCCTGCATTAGGGTCAAAAACTCTCGTTAGTAAATTAAAGATAGTGGTTTTTCCTTGACCGCTTTTACCAACAATGCCAATTTTTTTATGGGGTTCAAAGGTAATACTAAAGTCTTTTAAAGTATCACTTTCATTAGGATAAGCAAAGGTAACATTAGAAAATGTAATAACTCCTTTACAATTTAAAAGATGAGTATTTCCAAAAGTTACATCATTATAAAGTTTGTTTTCTAAAATTTCATTTATTCTTGAAAGGGCAACTTTGGTTTCATTATAAGTTTTAGTAAAAGCTGTTAAGTTTTCAATAATCCAAGTATAACGGTAGATATAATAAGTAATCGCAATGAAGAAAGTTAAACTAATATGACCATAATATAAAAGGATGGCACATGTAATAAAGGTTCCAACTTCTAAGATGGATTTTAAAATTATGCCAATTAAATCATATAAAGTATAAAGGTCAATTTCCTCAAAGGATTTGTCGATTGCTTGATCAATTAAACTTTTTAAGTTTTTAAATAAAGAGTTTTTAACTCCGAGAGTTTTAATTTCTCTAATGCCCCGGACTGATTCATTGATTTGGGTAATACCCATATCATTAATTTTTTTCCGTTCTTTATGGGCTTTTTCGAGTTTTGGTTGAAAGAATTTAACGAATAAGCCAAAGATGATGATAAATAAAATAATTTCGAAAGCCACTAAAGGTGAATTAAAGAAAATATAAATTAAAATAATGAAAGATGCTAAAAAGTTGGATGCCAAAGAAATAAGAGAATCGAAAGAGTTAATAATCACCGAAGAATCATTAGTAATGCGGTTAATAAATTCACCACTTGTTTTTTCTTCAAAAGCATAAGCTGGTAGAGCTAAAGTTTTTTCATAAGTTAGATAATTAACTTTTCTGGTAAGTTCAATTTCCCATTTTTGAATGCCTGTTATGGAAAAACGATGAATAATGTTAAAAAATAATTGAGAAAATAAATATATTAGTAAAAAGATAATCGCATTTTTTAAATTAAATTTAGTAATTTCTTCAACGGCTTTACCATTTAAAATTCCGGTCAGCATGGAAGAAAAACCACTGATTAAAATACCTAATGAAAAAAACATTAATTTAAATTTATTTTCTTTAGCTAAGTTAATAATTGTTTTAAATTCTTTTAACTTTTTCATAATTAACACCCTTTATAGTTCAATTTTAGCATTTTTAGGTTTTTAAATAAAGCCAAATATGTAATTAATTCTTAAAACTAAGCTTATTTTGTGGTATTATAGTATCTAGTGAGGTTATTATGAAAATTGGAATTCCAAGAGCATTTTTATATTATAAATATCATGTATTATGGGAAACATTTTTTGAAGAACTCGGAATTGATTATATTGTTAGTCCCGAAACAAATAAAGATATTATTAAAAGAGGAGAAGCTCATGCCATGGATGAGTCTTGTCTTTCGAGTAAAATATTTACGGGCCATGTCGATTATTTAATTGATAAATGTGATTATATTTTTATTCCAAGAGTAGCGACTTTTGGTAGTCATAAAGAAACAGTTTGTTCAAAATTTCAAGCTATTTATGATGTTATTAATAATATTTATCGGGAAAAAAATTTAAAGATATTATATTATAGTATTGATATTTTAAATAAAGATACGGAATTAAAAGCGTTCTTAAAAATGGGAAAATTTTTAGGAAAGAAAAAAGTGCAAGTATTAAAAGCCTATTATATTGCCAAACAAGCGGAGAAGACCGCGAAGATGATAGAAATTAACAATCAAAATAATTTACTTAATAGTGATAAATTAAAAATATTAGTGGTATCGCATCCTTATAATATTTATGATGAATATATTGGTAAACCAATTTTAGATATTTTAAAAGAATTAGATTGTATTCCTATTTTAGGTTGTGTAGTCGATGAAAAGAAGGCTCGGGAAAAAGCAAAAGCGATAAGTCAAACTTTGCCTTGGACTTTTAATAAAGATTTAGTGGGTTCCATTGCTATTTATCAAGATCAAGTTGATGGTATTATTTTAGCTTCTTCCTTTCCTTGTGGTCCAGATTCTTTAGTTAATGAAATGATTATCAGACGTTTTAAAGATAAACCAATTATTAACTTAGTTTTAGATGGTCAAGAAGGAACCGCGGGGTTAGAAACGCGTTTAGAAAGTTTTGTTGATATCATTAAAATTCAAAAAGATGAACATAAGGAGGCTACAAATGGCTAAAGCAAAAGTAAATTTTCCACGCTTTGGTTCTTATAATGTAGCTATAGAATACATTATGCGACATGGTTTAGATGTTGATTATGTTGATGCCCCTCCTATTACGAAAAAAACAATTGAACTAGGAGCTAAATACTCACCTGATTTTGTTTGTACGCCGTTTAAATATCATTTAGGAGGTTACATTGAAGCGATTGAAGCGGGAGCCGATACCTTAATTCAAGTGGGTGGTGCTTGCCGGCTAGGCTATTACGGAGAAATGCATGAACAAATATTAAAAGATTTAGGTTATAATGTAAAATTCGTTAATATGGCCAATGCTAATTTTAATAAGCCTTTAACTTTTTATGATGAATTTAAGAAAATAAATCCCAATATGAATATAAAAAAAGTAGCTTCTGCGACGTTAATTGCTATTAAAATGGTCGAAATCATTGATAAAGTAGAAGACTTTATTCGCGAAAATGTTGGTTTTGAAGTTAAAGAAGGTTCTTTTAGTAAATTACATCAAGAATTTTTAGAAGACTTAAAAGAAGTTAATGATAAGAAAGAA
>CANQLN010000064.1 GCA_947624695.1 uncultured Bacilli bacterium | reverse complement strand
TACCGAACGGTACGTACGGTGGTGTGAGAGGGAAAAGCATTCAAGAGTTATCTTGAAAAGTTTTCTCTACTCGATTGCTAGTTTTTAAAGCATTATTATGTTATATTAATTATGAAAAAGAGGTAATTATGAAAAGAAAAATATTAGGTATATTTTTAGGTATTATAGTAATACTTTCTCTTACTAGTTGTAGTCAAAAAGAAGTTTGTAATAATATCAAAAATGATGAAGTATTATATTTAATTGGGGATGCCAAGATTAAATTTGAATTTGAAGAGAAAGCTAAAGAATGCAAATCTTCCGATAAAACAACTATGGAAAATGAAGAAACTGTTGTTACTAATTTTGAATTAGTAAATGCTAAAGCCTCAACTGTTTTTAATAATATTAATTTTAAAAATTTATCTTTAGAAGATTCTTTAAAATTATATGAAGAAACAGCTACAAAAAATGAATTAATTATTAATGATATTGATATGTATACTACTTCTAAAAAAGATTATACAAGTTATTTATCATATAATGTTCATAATACAATTTTGAATAAAGATGAAATAGATGAAAAAGTTAATAAAAAATTACCTTTAAATAAAGAATTTAAAATTAAAATATATTCGGGAATGGAATATTATTATGAGTTCCTAGAATTTATAAGTGAAAATGAAGTTAAATATCATACTGAAGATGCCTGTTATGGTGAATGTGATATAAATGAAGTTTATAAATATACATATGATTATGATATGGATAAAAATAGAATATACATTGATTTAGAAAATGAATATAATTATAAATATACTTATTATATTGATGAAGATAAATTAGAATATGGCACTAATTATGATTAGGATACATAGAAGTTTATAGGTCTTAATAGAAAAATAGGAGAGTGATAAAAATGACTTTATATATTGCTTGTGATCATTTAGGTGTAGAATTAAAGAAAGAATTAATTAAACATTTAAGTAATAATGGAATTAATGCTGAAGAAATAGGAATAGAGAATAGTGAATTAGATGATTATCCAGACTTTGCTTTTAAATTAGGCGATTTAGTAAGTCGCAATATTGGCTCACTAGGCATTCTTATTTGTGGTAATGGCGTGGGTATGAGTATTGCGGCAAATAAAGTAAAAGGTATTCGCTGTGTAAGAGCCACTAGTGTTGATGACGCTTTTAAAGGAAAGAACCATAATGGTTGTAATGTTTTAGCTATTGGAACAAATTTAGGAGTAGATTTAGCTAAAGAAATTGTTGATACTTTTCTTTCCACTAAACCGGCAGATGTCGAAAGATATTTAAAAAGAATTGATAAAATCATAAGTTATGAAAATGGGGAATATAATGAACTATAGAATTTATGTCTATGCTCTATTTTTCTTTCTAAGTATTTTCATGCTATCAGGAATAAACTTTGAAAAATTTATGCGGAAGAATAAAGTTATTGAAGCTAAAATGTTAATTATGGCTTTGAGTTGTGCTTTTTCTTATTTGCTTTCCAACTTTGTTTTAGACTTTTTAAATTTATAAGGAGAAAAAATGACTAATAAAATACTTATCGGCGTTATTATAATTATGAGTAGTATTTTAGTTGTTGTAAGTAGTAGTTATCAAACTACTTTTTTTAATAGTGAGCCAAATAAAAAGATTGTTGTTAAAAACACAAAAAATGAAATGATTAATGAAATGCCTTTAGAAGATTATATCATCGGAGTTGTCGCCGCCGAAATGCCGGCTTCTTTTGAAGTAGAGGCTTTAAAAGCTCAAGCGATTGCGTCCCGGACTTATGCTTTATATAAAATGGCTAGTAAAGATAAAGATTATGATGTGGTAACAGATGTTTCTAATCAAAGTTTTATCACAGAAGAAGAGATGCAAGAGAAATGGGGAAGCGATTATGATAAATATTATGCCAAAATAAAAATGGCTGTTGAAAATACTAAAGGTTTAGTTATGACTTATGAAGGCGAAATAATCGAAGCTTATTATTTTGCCATGAGTAATGGTTATACCGAAGAGGCTAGTTTAGTTTTTAGTGAGGATCGAAATTATTTACAAAGTGTCGAATCTATTTATGATAATGATACCTTAAAAAATTTTTCAGTAACAACTAAATTTACACCTCAAGAAATATGTACTAAATTAAATTTAAATTGTGAAAGAGTAGAATTTACGAACATTGTAAGAAGCACTACTAACAGGGTTAATTCTTTAAGTGTTAATGGTCAAACTTTTAAAGGAACAACTTTCCGGACTAAACTTGGTTTAAGATCTACCGACTTTGATATTAAAATAGATGGTGATATTTATATTACTACAAGAGGCTATGGTCATGGAGTGGGAATGAGCCAATATGGGGCTAATGGAATGGCTAAGAATGGTTCTAATTATGAAAGTATTTTAAAATATTTTTATAAAGATATCGAAATTACATCTATTTAAGTATAAAAAAAATTAAAACCGTCAATACTTTAAGTAGGATGGTGAATAATGAAAAGAAGAAAATTAAAAGGGTTTGTCTTACCAACTTTATATTTATTAATTACAATTAGTATTTTTGTTGGAGTTGTTCTTTTAGGAAGAGATATTGCTTTAACAAATAAAGATTATGATTATGGGGTTGGCGCTTTAAAAGAAGATGTTCAATCAGTAATTATTGAAGATACCGTTGTATCTAGTGAAATAGCAAGTCCTATTGAAGAAGGAAAAGCTGATATTGGGGTGCATTTTTATAGTAAAGATGCCGATGAGGCCTTACAACAAAGTAGTTTAATTTATTATGAAAATACCTACTTACCAAATACAGGTATTATTTATGCAAGTGATAATGCTTTTGATGTAAGAGCGGTCTTTAATGGGAAAGTAACTGATATTACTGATGATGAATTTTTTGGTAAATGCCTAGTCATTGAACATAATAATAAATTAAGAACATATTACTATGGTCTTGATAATATTCAAGTTAAGAAAGATGATGAAGTTACCAGTGAAACTATTTTAGGAACGGCTAAAAATAATGAAATTATGAATGATAAGAAAACCTTTATGTTAGAAGTATATCTTAATAATGAACTTAAAAACCCAGAAAGTGTTATTGGTACTAAAATTACCGATTATGATGAAAATTAATTCCTTTAAAAGGAGTTATTTTTTTCGCAAGGAGTCATTATGGAAAATATCTTATATTTAGATGATTTCATTAATTTTTATCATTCAAAAAATAAATTATTAATTGTTCATAAGCCTTATAAACAAACTTTAAAATATGGAAGAATAATTGATCATGATAAATTTATCAAAAAATTTACTAAGATTATTAGTGATAATAAATTAAATAAAAATATTTTTAATAGTAGTATAAGTGTTATTACTAATGGAACCTATACCAAAGAAGATAAAAAAATTATTAAAGATGTTTTAGAAAATTTTAATTATCAAAAGATTAATTTTATTCCGGAGATTAAATATTTAAAGTTAACTAAGAAAACTCTTATAATTAATGCTAATTTAGATTATGTTTTAATCTATTATTTAGATTATAAAGGAAATATGCAAGTAATAACATTAGATAATAATAAATTTTTAGAGATGTTTTTAAAAGATATTTTAAAACAATTTAAAAATAAAAGAATTTATTTATATGGTAAAAATTATTTTAAAATAATGGAGTTGTTAAAAGAATATCATCAAAATTATTTTTATTATGAAGATGGGGAAAATTTAATTATTAATAAGATAATTAACGATAAATTTATGTAAAATAGATAAAAACCCTAATTTACCCCTTTTCAGAAGTAATTATATTTGATATTATTTTAAAGTCCCGTTGAAATTTTTGTCGAATTTTGTCTAACGATTTTTATTGCGATTCCATTATCCTTATGGAATAATATAATCGTGAAGAAAAGAGGTGGATAGTGTGTACGGCAAGGTGAAATGGTTCAACAATGAAAAGGGTTACGGATTTATTGAATATGAAAATTTAGAAGATATCTTTGTTCATTATTCAGCAATAATCAAAGAAGGTTATAAAACTTTGACTGAGGGTGCGCTTGTTAATTTTAAGTTAATTGAAACATCTAAAGGATTACAAGCAATAGATGTAGTAGAAGAACAAAAGACTATTGTGTAAATAGTTTTTTTCTTTTAGCCACCTCTTTTTAAAAATTTAGTTATCAAGTTTTACTTATTTAATTCTTTATGTTATACTTTAACTAGGAGAGTGATAATTGTGAAATATACTATTAGAGGGGACAAACTAGCGGTTACAAAGTCTATCAAAGATTATATTGAAGAAAAATTAGATAGATTAAATAAATATTATGAAGATGCTAGTAATTTAGATTGTAAAGTTGTTATAAGAAGTAAAAATAATCTACAAACTATAGAAGTAACTATTCCTTTAAATAAATTTATTTTAAGAGCGGAGGTTTCTGATAAAGATTTATATGCAGCGATTGATTTAGTTGTAGATAAATTAGAAGGTCAAATTAGAAAAAATAAAACAAGACTTAAAAAAAGATATGATAAAACTGATGTTATTGAAATGAATTTTGATTTTGAAGAAGAGGAAGAAGAAGAATTAGATATTATTAAAAGAAAAGATATAGATACCAAACCTATGGGTGAAGAAGAAGCTATACTACAAATGAATTTATTAAACCATGATTTCTTTGTCTTTAAAAATACTGATGAAGAATGTGTATCAGTAATTTATAAAAGAAAAGATAATAAATACGGAATAATTAATGTGAAATAAAGCTATTAATTTAGCTTTTTTCTTTTGTCAAAGATTTGCCTTTTAAAATGATAATTATTGCCTTGAGACTTAATAATATATTAAACTTGAAAGAGAAATAGAAATTTAAAGTAGGTGATTAAGGTGAAAGTACCTTTAAGATTTCAAGTAACGGAATTTGACTGTGGAACATTTTCCCTTTTAAATGCGTTGAGTTATTTATTTGAAAGAGAAGAAATACCCGCTATGTTAGTAAAAGCTATTTATAAATATACTTTAGATTGTTATGATGAAAATGGTAATTTAGGAGCAGGTGGAACAAGTAGAGAGGCTATAAATAAACTGACCCATTGGATTACTAAATATGCAAATGTTAATAATTTTAATCTTAAATGTGAAAGATTAGAAGGAAATAAAGTAACATTAGAAAGTCTTATTAATTGTTTGAATAATCATGGTTGTGTATTTATTAGATGTTGGCAGCTAACAGAGCATTATGTAATTATTACCAAAATTAAAGGTAATTATGCTTATATATTTGATCCTTATTATTTAGAAAAGGAAGAATATATTAAAGATAAAGATGTTAAAATTATTTTAAATAAACCTTTTTCCCACAATCGGAAAGTAAGGCTATCAAGACTATTTTCTGAAAGTCAAAAAGACTTTGCTTTAGGTAATGTTGAAAAAAGAGAATGTGTTTTAATAAACAGAATTAATTATTAAAAGGGTATTAAAATTTTGAGAAAGGACAAATAAAATGAAAATTAAAATTATTGGCAGTGGAAGTATGTGGACCGAATATAATAGCGCTTCTTATTTAATTGATGAAGATATTTTAGTAGATATACCTAATGGTATGTGTAAAAATTTATTTAAATTTAAAATAAATCCCCGAGGTATTAAACATGTTTTAATAACCCATTTTCATGGTGATCATTATTTTGATATTCCTTTTTTCTTTTTATTAAAATCTAAGGCTCCTTTAAAAGATATAAATATTTATTGTAGTAAAGATGGAAAAGGAAAGTGTCAAAAATTATTAAAATTAGCTTTCCCAAATTCAACAAAACGGGTTTTTAAAGAAATAAAATTAAATTATATATATGCTGAATCATTTAATATAAATGATTATTTAGTTAAAAAATATTTAGTTCTTCATGGAAAAATGAAACCGGCATTTGGCTATGTCTTTGAAGGGAAAAATTTTAAAGTTGGTTTTACGGGTGATACTTCTCTTTGCGAGAATGTCGAATATATGGCAGGAATATGTACCTATTTATTTTGCGATTGTATGCTTATTGAAGGAAATTCCAAACATATGGGTATTAACAATATAGAATATTTAAGTAGAAAATATCCTCATTGTATTTTTATCTTAAGTCACTTAGATAATGAAACGAGAAATATTTTGAAAAGGAAAAAATATTCTAATATAATAGTTCCTCAAGATGGAGATGTTATAGAATTAAAGGAAGTTTAAGGTGAATTTTGGAAAGGATATTCGAAATAGATATTCGAATTAAAAAAGTCAATAGCCAATAAAGGTAAACTTTA
>CANQLN010000063.1 GCA_947624695.1 uncultured Bacilli bacterium | reverse complement strand
TAAGGCATGGGACTGCAACTCCCTGATCGTTGGTTCAAATCCGACTAGGCCCTCCAGTGGGAAATCTGTCCGAACTCTTAAAAGTTTAGACTTAAAATATATGAGTACTAATTTCTAAAGAAGTTGGTACTTTTTTGTATTTAAATTTAAGAAAGGATAGATTTTAATGATTAATATTATTAAAAAAGAATTAGAGTTTGATAAAGACCTAAAGAAAAAAATAGAATTTATATGTAATTTTTGTAATGTAAAACCTACTATAATTAATGGTAATATACGCAAAATTGATAAAACGAACTTAACTTATATTGAGCCACATAGAGTTATTATTAAAGATATTACATTTTTAGTATTTAATTACTCTAATACTTTGTATATAAATAATCTATCAGAAAGTATAGAATTAAAAGATTTAGAGACCTTTATAAAACAATTAAACTAAATATATAGAAATATACCAACTTCACTAAAAACAAGCCATATACAGCCTTAAAATGTGTTTATATCTTGACTTTTCAAAAAAACTATATATAATAAATACTCAAGAAACAAGTTTTATGTTTTTGTAGGGGTAATATAAAACAAAGTTATACAACAATTAAAATATATAATAATTATTTGAGACGTCAAAAGCATAAAACTTTTATGTACCTTTGTCGTCTCTTTTTGATAATAGAATAAGAAAGGATTTGAATAAATGAACGAAGAAAAACATATTGCTGGAATTTATATTCGTGTATCAACTGAAGATCAAGCACGTGAAGGTTTTAGTTTACCAGAACAAGAAAAAAGACTTCGTGCTATGTGTGAATATAAAGGTTATAAAATTTATAAAATTTATAAAGATGCTGGAATAAGTGCTAAAACAGGAAATCATAGACCTGCATTTGAAGAATTAAAAGAAGATATTAAAAATAAAAAAGTAAATACAATAGTTGTTTTAAAATTAGATAGACTTACAAGAAGTGTTTATGATATGGAAAATATAATGAAATTTCTTGAAGAAAATAATGCTTATCTTGATTGTGCGAATGATGATATAAATACTACTAATGCTAATGGTAGAATGGTTGCAAGACTACTTACAACTGTATCACAAAACGAAATAGAAAGAACAAGTGAAAGAACTAAAATAGGTTTAGCTGGAGCAATTAAAGAAGGCAATATTCCTAATAAAGCCCCTTTTGGTTATAAACATGTTAATAAGAAACTTGTCCCTGACCCACTAACAAAAGACCAAGTTATTAGAATATTTAATTTGTATTATGAAGGAAATTCTTATCAAACAATAAGTAATATTTATAACAAAGAAAAAGTCTTTGGTAAAACTAATTGGAGCGACGGAACCATTTTAAAGATATTAGAAAATGAAATATATAAAGGTGATTTTGTTCACGGAAAAAGAACAAATAATCCTACTTATTATGAGAATGTAGTTGAGCCAATAGTATCAAAAGAATTATGGGAAGAATGTCAAGTTCAAAAGAAGAAAAATTCTAGGAATTATAAACGTGATAAAGATTATTTATTTTTACAAAAACTTAAATGTCCTAAATGTGACAGGATACTAGGTGGAAATGCAACAAGAAAGAAAAATGGAAATGTTTATTATTACTATCAATGTCATAATTGTAAAATATCAATAAAAGAAACTGAAATTGAAAAAGAAATTAAAACATTACTTATAGATATATTAGAGTATGATAATGTTGTTAATGAGTTCTTTTTACCAGTATTAAAATCAAAATTAGATAATCCAAAAGAAGAACTTGAAAAAGAATTAAAAAACTTGAATAATAAAAAAGAAAGAATTAAAAATGCTTATATAGATTCTATATTTACAGAAGAAGAATATAAAAAAGAAAAAGAGTTAATAGATAATCAAATTGAATATGTAAATTCAAAATTATTAGAAAACGAACAAGTCGAACAATTAAATTTTACAATAGATGATATATTACTTAAAAGAGATATGGATTTTATAAATAAAGTTAAATTACCAATATCATATTATGCTTTTAATGATAATTGGGATTTATTAGATAGAAATATACAAGCCGACATTATAATGAGATATATAGACAATGTAGAATTAGAAATGGTAAATAATAGTTTTGTAGTAAAACAAGCAAATTTTAGAAGTACATTTTATAGTGAATTTGAAGAATTATACAATAAAGGATATATAGATTTAAAAAGACCACTTACTTTAAGTTTTGATGGTGTGTGTGTAGATACGACAGTTAGATATAGTGAATATTTACCTTTAAAAAAAGTAATGCAACATTTATATAGATTAAATGAATTTTATGAAGTTGGTTTTTATAAAGGAACACTCTATAAAGAAACAAGAAAATTAGATATGCTACCATTAAAAAATGGTGAAACACCTATTAGAATATTCCCATTACAAGATAAAGATAATGGAAATAATAATTGGGTTTCTATGGGAATGTTTACGACAAAAAATATTCCAAATGATATAAAAGTAAATATAAGAGATGTATTTGAAAAAATACCAGATGATGTTGTTAATGAATAAAGTTTTTTGCTAACTTTTTTTCAAAAAAGTTATAACAATCGTGGCACGTTTTACAAAGTAATTTGTGAAAGTGGCGATAGATTGTAAAAGAAAATTATGAATACTTTTTATAAAAGTGTGAATAATTTTTTGATATAAATAATAAGTTGTACTTGTTATTTATATCAAGTCTTATGTAGTTTTATTCACTTAAATTTAACTACATAAGACAAGCGGTTTCTAAGGTTGCTTAAACCTTAGCCACCATATTTTGATGTTTGCGTCAAAATATATAGGGGGTTAGAGATTTTGACGGAAACAAAATTACCCTACTATGAATAGTAGGAACTCTATTTTAAGGGGGATTGGGTTTTATGGAAGAACTTTCGTATTCACTACATTTAAGTAATGACAGAAACAAGTCAAAAAGAGCAAGAAGAACATCAAAAAATAAAAATATGGAATCTACTTCTTTTAGTAATAATGCAATACAAAATCATCAACAATTATCAAAAGTTGATAAACATAATTTAAGAAAATATGATAATAATAAAGAATTAATTTGTACTATAAAAGGTACTTCTTCTTTAGTTGAAGATACGAAAAAATTATATTTAGATTTGTTTGAAGATGCTAGAATTAAGTATAATGAAAAACAAAAAAGAGATGATAGAAAAATAGATAATTACTTTAATCATATTTCAAATGACAATAAAAGAGACCTTGCTTGTGAAATAATTATTGAACTTGGAGATATGGATTTTTGGGCCGATAAAGATGATAAATTTAAGAAGAAAATGATAGATGTTTTTAAAGAACAGATAAATGATTTAGAATATGTTGTACCAAAATTTAAAATTGCAAATGCTACAATTCATTTTGATGAGTCAAGTCCACATCTTCATATAATTGGTGTCCCATTTAAAGTTGGAATGAAAAATGGTATGCAAAAACAAGTTGGCAAAAGTGATGTTTTTACAAAAGAAAGTTTAAAAGATATTCAAGATAAAATGAGAGATTATTGTATTACATCATTTAATAGAGTTTATGGATTAAATTATACACTAAAAAATAAAGAAGAAGGAAGAAATATTGATATTAATGTAGCCAATATGAATGAATATAAAAAATTTAAAAGAGAAAAAGAAATACATAATAAAAAACTTAAAGAATTAAATTCCAAAGTTGAAAATTTAAAAAGTAAATCGAATGAAATTATAAAAATAATAGACGAATTAAAACCTACCATAATAAACAAAAATAATTTTACAATTTCAAGTGATGATATAGAAGAAATAAAAAGTTACATAGAGCAAACAAATAATACTACTTCTAATTTAAGAGAATCAAATGAAATTGATACTATTCTTGATAAATACGAAGAAGATTTAAAAAATCATAATAACGAAGTAAAGAATTTACAACAAAAGATTTATAATCGTGATAGAAAAATAAACTATTTACAAGAAGATTTAGAAGATGCAAATGATAAAATAGATGATTTAGAAAATAGAGTTTCTATGCTTGAAGAAGCATTAAATTATTTTAAAAATTTATGGAAGAAATTTATTGAATTTTTAAAAGATAAGTTTTTTAAAAATGATAAATATGATAAATTTATTGATGAACTATATGAAGAAGAAATACTTAATGATAATGATATAGATGTTATACAAAACAATTCTATAGATAATGAAAAAGATGATTTTGAAAGATAAAATCACCTTTTATTTTGATATTTTTCCTTTACCACATATTTCATTCATAGAAATATTAAATTCTTTACAAAATTTATAAAGATTTGATGTTGATATACAAATTAATCCTTTTTCATATTTATAAATACAAGGTTGTTTAACTTCTAATATATCAGCAACATTTTCTTGTGATAATTCATTTTTAAGTCTTATTGATTTTAAATTATTTCCTAGATTTTTAATATCAAAACCTTTGATTAAATTTTTATTACTTTTATTATTTGTTAATCCTAAAATATAATCAATACTATAATTAAAATAATCACTTAATTTACATAAGTAAGGTAACGGAATGATACTAATACCTATCTCCCACATTGAATATGTAGAACGCGGAATATTTAAAATTTTTGATATTTCTTCTTGACTGATGTCCTTATCTTCCCTAATATCTTTTAATTTAGAATAATTAATCATAAGCATACCACCTATAATTAATTTTCCCATTTTAATAAAAATTTTCATTGATTTGCTGATTTAAAGACTAATTTTTGCTGATGTGTGTTATAATTAAATAGGAAAAAATAAACTAGAGGTGGTTATTAATGAATAATGTAATTAAAGAAAATGCTTTATTGAAAAAAGTGTTAGATTTAGGTTTAACAAATGAAATAAAAGATTCTGAATTATATTTGAACTTGTTGAATAAACAACTTGAAATTTATAAAAATCAAATAGAGTTTTTAGAAGATACAAAACCAATGTGTTTTCAAAAAAAGGAAATATCCGAACATAACAAAAAGATTAAAGAATGTGAAAATAAAATATGTGAAATATATAAAAAAATAGAAGAAGAATTAAATCTCATAATTAAAATGAAAAAAAGTATTAATAATATTAATTAATATATTCTAAAAATGATTGATTAATATAGTATATTTTTTGCTCTTTATTTGATATAATGTTTATATCAAATAAAAATAAAGGTATGTGTTTTAAATTGGAGGTTTTAGATGATAAAATTTGAAAATATATCAAAAAAATACAAGATAAAAAAAGGCAAAGAAATATTGGCTTTAGATAATATTTCATTAAATTTTCCTAATAAGGGTTTAGTATTTATAACTGGTAAAAGTGGATCAGGAAAATCAACTTTATTAAATTTGTTAGGACTACTTGATAAACCATCTTCTGGTAAGTTATTTATAAATAATAAATCTGTAAACAAGTTAAAAAATAAAGAAACAGATTTTTATAGAAATACTTATATGGGATTTGTTTTTCAAGACTATAATTTATTAGATAATTTAAATGTTTATAAAAATATTGAATTAGCAGTTGATTTACAAAAAAAACATATAACAAAAGATGAATTAAATAAAACTCTTGATATTGTTGGACTTAATGGATTAGGTAATAGGAAGGTAAATGAATTATCTGGTGGGCAAAAACAAAGAGTTGCAATAGGAAGAGCAATAATTAAAAATCCAAATATTATTTTAGCAGATGAGCCAACTGGAAATTTAGATATTGAAACAAGTAAGCAAATTTTTAATATATTAAAACAAATATCAAAACAAAAATTAGTAATCGTTGTAACTCATAATATTGATTTAGCAAGAGATTATGCTGATAGAATTATAGAAATAGAAGATGGAAAAATAAAAAGTGATAATGATTTTACTCAAAGTGATTATGATAATACAAATAATGTAAGAATAATTAAATCTAGGTTATCATTATTAAAATCAATAGAATTTTCTATATATAATTTAAAAAGAAAAAAATTAAAATTAATTTCAATGATTTTAATTTTAACAATAACACTATCAGTATTTGGATTCTTTGCTTCATTAACAAAATTTAACATTAATAAAACTCACGCAAAAACAATGATAGAACAAAATGAAAGTAAAGTCACTATTAATAAGAAAATAAAGGGTGAAAATTTTACAACGGCTTCACCAGTAATTACATTTACAAATAATGAAGTTGAAGAAGTTTCAAACAAGTTGAATAAAAATGTTACTAAAGTAAGTAAAGCCGTAGAAAATAATGATTATTTAGAGTTTAGTTTTGCTCATGAATTACCAGATAATGAAGATA
>CANQLN010000062.1 GCA_947624695.1 uncultured Bacilli bacterium | reverse complement strand
TTGTTTTATTATTTTATTAACTTAATTATTGGTGGTTGATTTTAATCTACTCACCCGTGATTATTCTACACTATCTTAAAATTTCCGATAATTACCAGTCTTAAAAGTGTCTAAAAATGTTTAATATTATTTACATTTTAAATTATTAGAGATAAGATTATATAGATAAGGAGATATAGTTAAATATGTCAGATGATAAAGTAAATGGTATTGTAAATGAAATAGCCAAAGTTGAAGGAAAAATTGAAGAAGTAATTGCGGAATTAAGTGAGTATATAGAAAGAGGAGAAACTGTTAATTCTGAATTATTAATATATATATCTAATCAATTAATGGAGCAAACAGAAAGTCTAGCTTCTATTAGTACGGATTTTGCTAAAAATTCAGGTAGTCTTAGTAAAGGACGTATAACAGCTAATTTGATGGCTCATGAAGATGATTTACGAAATAATCATAATCGTATTACTTTTAAAAATGCTCAAAGTTTTCAATATAGTGAAGAAACTCCTGTAAGGCATTAAAAAAAATAACCGTAGTGGTTATTTTAATTTTTTCGCTTCTCTTGCACTAATAATTACTTTTTTACCATCAATAGTCTTTTTTTGTAAATTAGGTTTTTGCTTCATTTTTGTAGCATTTAAAGCATGGCTTCTTAAATTTCCTGTTAAAGGTTTTTTATTTGTAACTTTTTTTGCCATTATAATGCCTCCTTTTTCCTTTAAAAACTTTATCATATATTAAAAGATATGTCAAATGTTTTCAAGTAATGTTATAATATATTTGAGGGAGATTTTATGTATATACCACTTAAAGTTACAACTGATTATAGCTTACTTAGAAGTTTAATTAAAGTTAAAGATTTAGTTAATTTTTGTGTGCAAAATAAAATTTCTAGTTGTGCTATATGTGATAAGAATCTTTTTGGGGTAATTGAATTTTATAAAACTTGTCTTGCTCATAATATTAAACCACTTATTGGTTTAGAAATAGATTTAAATGAAAAAAGTATTTACTTATACGCGAAAAATTATGAAGGCTATAAAAATTTATTAAAAATAAATACTATTATTAGCGAAAGAAAAATTAGTATTAGTGAACTTAAAATGTTAAGTGACAATCTTTTAGCTATTGTTCCTTTTAAAAGTTTAGAACTTTTTGATGATGTTTCTTTTATAGAAAATTTATATATTGGTTATGAAAATAGTCGAGAATGCCAAAATGCTTTAGTAAAAGATAGTCATGTTGTTTATGTAAGATGCATTAAATGTTTTCGAGAAGATGATCAAGAGTATTTAAAATATTTAGATAAAATTAGCGGCGAAGAAGAAAATTATTATACTAATTATTTTGATTTTAAAGTAACTAGTTTTGATGAAGAAAAAATGGAAGAAGTAAGTAGTCTTCTTAATGTTACTATGCCGATGGGGAAAAGATATATTCCGGAATTTAACAAGGGAGAAGACTCTTATACTTATTTAGCTAATCTTGCTTTAAAAGGTTTAAAAAAAAGACTTAATAATAATGTACCAACTATTTATGTGGAACGGTTAAAATATGAATTATCGGTGATTAAAAAAATGGGCTTTGTTGATTATTTTTTAATCGTTTATGATTATGTTTTATATGCGAAAAAGAATCATATCTTAGTAGGGCCTGGAAGAGGAAGTGCCGCTGGGAGTTTAGTAAGTTATGTAATTGGGATTACCGATATTGATCCAGTTAAATATAATTTATTATTTGAAAGATTTTTAAACCCAGATAGAGTAACAATGCCCGATATTGATATTGACTTTGATAGTACTAAAAGAGATGAAGTTATTTCTTATGTTAAGAGTAAATATGGGGAAGAGAATGTTTCGGGTGGAGTGACTTTTTCGACTTTAAAAACGCGTCTTGTTTTAAGAGAAGTTGCTAGTATTTTTAATATTAATGAAAAAGTCATTAATAAATTTTTAAAAGTTATTAATAAAGACTTAGATTTAAAAAATAATTTAAAATTAAAAATTGTTCAAGATTATTTAAAAGTTTATCCGGAGCTTAAAAAGATGTACGAAGTAGCGCTTCATTTAGAAGGCCTTAAGAAAAATATTAGTACTCATGCCGCGGGGATTGTCATTGCAAATAAACCTTTAGATGAAATAGTTCCGATGTATAAAAATAATGAGGTTTATTTAACGGGAGTTCCGATGGAATACTTAGAAGATTTAGGCCTTTTAAAGATGGACTTTTTAGGTTTAAAAAATTTAAGTATTATTAGTAAGATTGTAGAAAATATTCCAGATTTTAATATTTTAGATATTCCTTTAGATGATCAAGAAGTTTTTGATCTCTTTAGTAGAGCAGATACTGATGGCATTTTTCAATTTGAAACAGCTTCTTTTAAAAGTATGCTTGTAAAATATCGCCCACAAAGTTTTGCGGAATTAATCGCATCCATTGCTTTAGTCCGTCCGGGACCAAGTAGGGAATTAGAAACTTATATTAAAAGAAAAAATGGTCAAGAAAAAATTACGTATTATCATGAATCTTTAAAAGATATTTTAAAAGAGACTTATGGCGTAATTGTTTATCAAGAACAAGTCATTAGTATTTTAGTTAAAATGGCTAATTTTAGTTATGCTGAAGCTGATAATATTAGAAGAGCCATGTCTAAAAAGAAAGAAGAAATTCTTAAAGAAAAAGAAAATGAATTTATGTTAAGATGTCAAAGAAATGGTTATGACAAAGAGGTTGCCCAAAATATTTTTAATCATATTCTTTCCTTTGCTTCTTATGGATTTAATAAAGCCCATTCTGTTTCTTATGCTTATATTTCTTATTTAATGGCTTATTTAAAAGTGCATTATAAAGCTTTGTTTACTTTTGCAATTCTAGATGGTGAAGCCAACAATCATAAATTTAAGACTTATTTAAACGACCTTAAAAAGAATGGCTATGAAATAAAGGGTGTTAGTTTGAATTTATCAAGTGATAGTTTTGTTTTAAGAGATAAAACTATTTATCTTCCTTTTTCCAAAATTCAAAATTTTCGAAGTGAAAGCATTAAAAATATTTTAAAAGTGCGAAATGAAGAAGGTATATTTAAAGATGTTTTTGATTTTTTCAAAAGAACTTATAATGTTTTAACTAAAGGAGAATATCGCATGCTTATTTTAGCAGGGGCTTTAGAGGAGTTTAATATTAATGCGAAAACTTTAATTGATAATTTAGATGTTTTAATTAATTATGGTTCTTTATATCATGATCTAGGAGATTATGCTTTAATTCCCGAATTAAAAGAAGAAGTAGACTATAGTAAAGAAGAAAAAAGAGAGAATGAAATTAATAGCTATGGCTTTTATATTAGTAATCATCCATCTTCTAAATATAATGATAATGAAGTAATGAAATTAGAAAATATTAAAAAATATGTTTTTAAAAATATCGTTTGTTATGTCATGATTGAAGATATTAGTTTAATTAAAACCAAAAAAGGAGAAGATATGGGCTTTATCAGTGCTTCTGATGAAACCGGAACTTGTGATTTTACCATATTTCCTAATAATTTTGCACTTTTACAAAACTTGGCAAAAAATGATATGATAAAAGTGTGGGGAAATGTTAGCAAAAGATATGATAAATATAGTATAATAATAAATAGATTAGTTAAGGAGTAACAACATGGAAGAATTAGAAAGATTTTTAAAAAGTATTAATGTGGAATATCGTGATGAATTTAAAGATTTGGAAATTGCGAAAGTCATTTTTAATAGAGAGACTAAAGTTTATACCGTATATTTACACAATCCTCGGGTTTTAAGTTATGACATTGTAACTAATCTTTTTAATGCGGGGAAAAAAGGCATTAATGGAGTTGATAAATGCTACTTAGAAATGGTTTATGATGAAGTTACTAATCAAGATATTACTGATTATGTGCAAATTTTTATGAATAATATTATTTTTGAACATCCTTCATTATCCGGAGTTCTTGGTAATTTGAAAGAAGTTAAAGATAAGATTATTTATTTAGAAGTAGCAAGTGAAATTTATATACCTCATGATGATTATTTAGATGAAATAAAAACTAATTTAAAAAATTATGGTTTAGGAGAATACCAAATTGAAATTGTTGTTAATCCGGAATTAAATAAAGAATTAAAAAAAGAGATTGAAGAAGAGAAAAAAGTTTCTTTAGAAAAAAAGGAAGATAATCCCGTAATTTTAGGTTTTCATAAGGATGGGGAAGTAACCCAAATTAAAAATATTATTGGTGAGGCAAAAAATGTAATTATTGAAGGTTATGTTTTTGGGAAAGAGGCTAGTGAGAGAAAAGGGCAAAAAGCGACAGCTTATATTATTAATCTAAAAGTTAGTGATAAAACGGATAGTTTCTTAGTAAAATTTGTGCGATTTAAAGAAGAAGAGTATAGAGCTTTAAATAAAGGGATTAAAGAAGGCGGCTGGTACCGGATTTTTGGCAACATTGAAATGGACAATTATTTAAGACAAATGGTTTTAAATGGTCGGAGTATTGAAAAGATTAAAAGCAAAGATGAAGATATTGTAGATACAGCGGAAGAAAAAAGAGTAGAACTTCATACTCATACTAAAATGAGTGCGATGGATGGCGTTATTGATGCCACGGAACTAGTTAAATATGCCAAGAAATTAGGTCATAAAGCGGTCGCGGTAACGGATCATAACTGTTTACAATCTTATCCAGATTTATATCATGCGGTTTGTAATATTAATAAAGGAATTGAAAAAGAAGAAGATAAATTTAAAGTTATTTATGGTGCCGAAATGAGTATTGTTAATAACGAAAATGATTTAATCTTTAATTTAAAAGATTATGATTTATTAGAAACGGAATTTGTTGTATTCGATACTGAGACAACTGGTTTTACGCCTTATCATGACCAAATGATTGAAATTGGGGCTGTAAAAATTAAAAATGGAGTAGTTAGTGACCACTTTGATGAACTTATTAATCCCGGAAGAAAACTACCGGAAAAAATTGTGGAACTTACGAATATTACTGATGAGATGTTACAAGATAAAGATACAGAAGAAAATGCTACAAAGAGATTTTTAGAGTTTATCGGGGATCGTCCTTTAGTAGCCCATAATGCCAAATTTGATATTGGTTTTATTACGGCTGCGATGAATAAATATAATTTAGGAGAATTTACTAATACGGTTATTGATACTATGGGTATAGCAAGAATGCTTTATCCTGAGTGGAAAAACCATAAGTTATCAACACTTGTTAAAAATTTAGATGTCCCTTGGGATGAAGAATCACACCATAGAGGAGATTACGATAGTGAAGGAACAGCTATAGCCTTTTATAAAATGGCTAAAGTTTTAAGTAATCGTAATATTGAAACGACCCAAAAACTTTATGACTCCGTGGATCAAGAAGCATTACTTAAATTTTCTCGTCCTTTTCACATGTCCGTTTTAGTCCAAAATAAAGTGGGTTTAAAAAATTTGTTTAAAATAATTAGTTATGCTAATACGAAATATCTTTTTAAAGGTGACCAAACGAAATTACCACGTGATGAATTAAATAAACATCGGGAAGGTTTACTTTTTGGTAGTGGTTGTGTTAATGGCGAAATATTTGAAGCAACTTTCAATAAAGAAGATGAAGAACTAGCAAAAATGATGCAATATTATGATTATATTGAAGTGCAACCCCCAGAGGTTTATTCTTATCTTATTCAAATGGAATCTAGCTTTATTAAAAGCTTATCAGATATTTATACTCATATTAAAAAAATTGTAAGAGTTGCGGAAGAAGCGGGGGTAATGGTTTGTGCCACGAGTGATGCTCATCATTTAAGAAGAGAAGATAAAATATATCGGGATATTATCATTGCTCAAAGATTCAATGGTAAATTACACCCATTAAATAAAAGAGGGATAGATGTTCCCGATATGCATTTTTATACGACTTCCGAAATGCTAGAGGCTTTCTCCTTTTTAGGCCAAGAAAAAGCTCAAGAAATTGTCGTAACCAACCCAAATATTATTGCTTCTAAATGTGAAATAGTTGAAGTTATTATTGAAACGGGTGGGGTTCCTTTCTCTCCTAAAATTGACAATTCGAAAGAAATTGTGGAAGAAATGGTTTACACTAAAGCTAAAGATTGGTATGGTGACCCTTTACCTAATAATATTAAAGAGCGGATTGAACAAGAGTTAAAGGGAATTATCGGGGGTGGCTTTGACGTTATTTATCTGATTGCTCAAAAGTTAGTTAAGAAGAGTAATGATGATGGCTTTTTAGTTGGTTCCCGGGGTTCAGTTGGTTCGTCTTTTGTCGCTACCATGATGGGAATAACCGAAGTTAAT
>CANQLN010000061.1 GCA_947624695.1 uncultured Bacilli bacterium | reverse complement strand
GCTTTACTAAATCTTTTACTATTTTTTAAAATTATATCACTGGCTTTTAAAATAATTTTTTCTTGTCTAACTCTTAATTTTTTTATTTTTTCTTCATAATAAGCTACTGGAGTAATTTCTCCTTTGTAGCTAATTCTTACATCCGGTGTTTCAAAACCTTCTTCATCAAAACATATCATTTGCTCTCTATAAAAATTAATAGTTTTTTTTCTTAATGTTCCACTTACTTCCATTATTTTTTCTTCTCCTCATAATCATCTAAAAAGTTATATTTATAATCATCTTTTTTATAGCCAATAATTTGGGTTAAATTAATATTTTCCATACTGCGAAATATATTCATTTCAATAAAAGGGTTTATTTTATTTAATTCGTTGATTAATTTTTTTATTTCAGATCGTTTTCCCTCACTGCCTTCTGTAGAACACTCATTTAATAGTTTACAAGCACAATTAATAAATTCTAAATTATTAAAATTTTTCCAAGCAATAATATCGTCTTCCTTAATTAAATACATTGGTCTAATTAATTCTAATCCATGAAAATTTTCACTATGGAGTTTTGGCATCATGGTCTTTATCTCGCCTCCATATAACATGCTTAGAAGATTAGTTTCAATAACATCATTAAAGTGGTGAGCTAAAGCAATTTTATTACAGCCTAATTCTTGAGCTTTACTATATAAGTGGCCTCTTCTCATTCTGGCACACAAATAACATGGATTATCATAATTAAGTTTACGAGCTACCTCAAAAATATCACTTTCAAACATTTCTAAAGGAATATCTAAAAGTTTAGCATTTTCGATAATTTTATTTTTATTAATTTCATTATAACCAGGATTCATGGAAACATAATGGGCTTCAAATTTAATTTTGCCATGTCTTTGTAATTCTTGAATACATTTAGCTAGCAAAAAAGAATCTTTACCGCCACTGATACAAACCATAATTTTATCATTTTCTTTAATTAAATCATAATCATTAATGGCTTTAGTAAAATTATGCCAAATATCTTTGCGAAACTTTTTGATAATACTTCTTTCAATTTCTTTATATCTTTCCATAAGGGATCACTTCCTAAAACAAGGAAATTATATCACAAAAATATCTTAAAGTATAATTTTATTTATTTTATCTATATTATTAATAAGGTGATATCATGAATTTAAAGAAAATGGTTTTTATAAATAGTATAGCTATTTTTTTATTATGCTTTGCTACCCATTTTGCTTACGACTTATTTCCTAACCCTCTTTTTGCTATCTTTTTTCCGGTCAATGAAAGTATTTGGGAACATATGAAAATGCTTTATACAACAATTTTAATTTATGGTTTAATTGAATATTTCGTTTATAAAAAATTTAATCTAGAACATCATAATTTTACTTTAACTTTATTTTTAAAAGCTTTTTTAGCTATTCCTATTTATTTAGCCTTATATTTACCAGTATTCTATAATTTTGGCGAAAACATGATTTTAAATTTTGCCATTTTAATTATTACTATCTTTATTGTTAATTTAATTGGCTACTTTATTTTAAAATTTAAAAATTTTGAATTTCAAAATATTTTAGGAATTATTCTAATTATTAGTATATATGTCATCATGATCTTTCTTACTTATAAACCTCCCAAAATGGATATCTTCTTTGATCCTAAAGAAGAAAAATATGGTTTAAATAATTATCTAATTCAAAAATAGGCCTACATATTTGTAGGTCTATTTTAAAGTATCAATTATGGAACTAACAATCTCAATCGTATTTAAAGCATCACTTAATTTATCGGTTGTTCTTTCTTTATACAATTCTTTCATGTCTTTCATAAAAGTTTTATAATATTCGGGATTTCGATTGAAATACTTAACTTGATTACTGTTCTCATCAAAATATTTTTTAAATTTTTTATCTTCTTTTAATTTTTGTTGTAAAAAATATTCCATGTTAATCCTCGAAAAATTTATTAAGAGGTCTTGGACTTAAAGGGCCTTTAACAGTAGATGAAATATTTTGGGTTCCTTTAGTAGTTAAATCTGAAACTACTCCGAGAGCCTTTTGAGCCGTATTAATATGTTTTTGAATTTCATCTAAATTAATATTTTTCATAATATCAGTAATCTTGGGTGTATTTAAAGATGGAGTAGCCTTTCTTTCATAAGGCTCCCAGGCTTTTTCATCTTCTCCATAAACATCATAAATTTCATAGAAAGACTGTAAAGTCATTTCTTTATTTTTTATAAATTCCACTAATTCGGGTTTATTACGAATAAACTCTTTAAACTCCTCTTTCTTACTCATAAACTTCACCTTAGTAAATATTATGAATAATTTTTAATTATATTTTAAAATCTTTGGCAAAATCATCAAAAGAAACTTGTTTTTCTTCTTTTTTTACTTCTTCTTTCTTCTCTTCTTTTTGAGCTATTTTTTGAATCGTATATTTTAAATTATAAGTATCAACATAACCTTTAGTAATATTTCCTCCATTACTAGAAATATCCATTATTGGTATTTCACTATTTTTAACTTCTTTAATTTCATTATCTTTCTTGATAATAACTATATCTCGACTACTAGTAACATAAGCATTCATTACTTTATAAGTAACCGTTTTCGTCCTCTTAAGAAGCATATTTCCTTTTTTAGCCCGCGATAAACTTTTTAATTCTTCTAATTTTATTCTTTTAGCCGTATTATTTTTGGTAAAAATATTTAAATATTCACTATTATTATCAAAAGTATTAGCGCTGACAATTACATCATCCGTAAGTTTTATACCTTTAACACCACTTGCTTTTGGTCCTAAAACTGGTAACTCAGCGGTTTTAAATCTTAGATAATAACCATTTTCGGTTACCACGACAACTTCTTCTTTAGTTGCACTAACACTTACGAGTTCATCATTTTCTTTTAATTTAATCGCCGTCATCGTCTTACTATAACGGGAAACAATTAAATCATCCATGAGTATTTGTTTCGCCATTCCTAATTTCGTAAACATCGTTAAATACTTGCCTTTTTCTAAAATAAAGGAAGCCACAATTTTTTCATTTTCTTTCATTGGTACTAAATTGTTCACATGTTTTCCTAGTTCTTTCCACTTAGCCTCAAAGACTTTATAAACTGGAATAAACAAATAATTTCCTAAGTTAGTAAACAAAATAATATTATCTAAAGTGGTTGTTTCATAAATATTCGTGATAAAATCACCTGGTTTTAAAGTAGTTTCACTATCAGATGAGGCAAAAGATTTGGCAGATACTCTTTTTATATATCCTTCATTAGTAACCACTACTAAAACATTTTCTTTAGGGATCATTGTTGTCATATCTAATTTAATTTCGGTTATTTCATCAACAATTTCCGTTCTTCTTGGAATAGCGTATTCTTTTTTAATTAGTTTTAATTCTTTTTTCATCACATATTTTAAAACTTCTTCATCACTTAAAATGGCTTTTAAGCCTTCAATCATTTTCTTTAAAGAAGCCATTTCTTCTTCTAAAGCGACAACATCGGTATTAGTTAAACGATATAATTGTAAAGTGACAATGGCTTTGGCTTGTTCAGGAGTAAAAGCAAACTTTTCAACTAAGTTATTCTCCGCATCACTTCTGTTTTTACTAGCTCTAATAGTTTTAATAACTTCATCTAAAATAGAAATACATTTAATTAAACCATTAACAATTTCTAATCTTTTTTCTTTGGTTTTTAAATCAAAAGTCGTTCTTCTTGTAATGATTTCTTTTTGATGAGCAATATAAGCATCTAAAATACTTAAAATACCTAAAGTTTTTGGAACTCGATTAACAATCGCTACCATATTATAACTATAAGATATTTGTAAATCAGTATTCTTAAGTAAATAGTTCACAATTAAATCGCTATTAGCCCCATTTTTTAAATCAATAACAATTCGTAAGCCCTCTCGGTCAGATTCATCCCGAACTTCTTGCATTCCCTCTAGCTTTTTATCAATACGTAAAGAATCAATTTTGGCTACTAATTGGGCTTTATTAACATCAAAAGGAATTTCGGTAATGACAATTTTTTCTTTCCCTTTTTCCTTAACAATTTGATATTTAGACTTAACAATTATTTTGCCTTTTCCAGTTTTAAAAGCCTCCCTAATACCATCTTTGCCTTCGACAATACCACCAGTGGGAAAATCGGGGCCTTTAACTAATTCTAAAATCGAATCTAAATAACAATTTGGAGAATCAATTCTTTTTATCGTGGCATCAATTATTTCACCTAAGTTATGAGGTGGTATATTCGTAGCATACCCAGCACTTATACCCATTGTACCATTAACTAAGAGGTTCGGAAATTTAGCCGGTAAAACAGTAGGCTCTAAAAGACGATCATCAAAGTTGGGAGCCCATTCAACGGTATCTTTATCTAAGTCTCCTAAAAGTTCATTACTAATTTTGGCCAGTCTTGCTTCAGTATAACGATAAGCCGCCGCTGAATCGCCATCCATGGAACCATTATTACCTTTCATGTCCACTAAAATGGCACTTTGCTTCCACCATTGACTCATTCTGACCATAGCATCATAAACAGAAGAATCACCATGAGGATGGTATTTACCTAAAACGTCCCCAACGGTGGCCGCACTTTTTTTATATTTTTTATCATAAGTATTACCGGCTTCAAACATGCCATATAAAATTCTTCTTTGCACAGGTTTAAGACCATCTCTGACATCCGGAATGGCCCGATCTTGAATAATCTCTTTCGCATAAGCGGCAAAAGATTCTCCCATTATTTCTTCTAAAGCATAGTCTTCAATTTTTTTAATTATTTCTTGCATAATTCACCTCAGGCATCCACACGATAATCATCTTCCATCGTGAAGACAATATTTTCTTCAATCCATTCTTTTCTTGGCTCTACTTTATCACCCATTAAAACATTAACTCTTTTATCTGCTAGAGAGGCATCATAAATATTGACTCTAATTAAAGTCCTCGTATCCGGATTCATGGTCGTATCCCATAATTCATCAGAGTTCATTTCTCCTAAACCTTTATTTCTGGAAACATCAGCCTTACCACTATTCTCGGCCATAATTTTAAATCTCTCTTCATCGCTATAAGCATAGAAATGTTTTTTGCCATAATCAATTTTATATAAAGGCGGTTTCGCAATATAAAGTTTACCAGCCTCAATTAAAGGACGCATAAACCGATAAAAGAAAGTTAATAAAAGAATTTGAATATGAGAGCCATCAACATCGGCATCAGTCATAATAATTACTTTATCATAATTAGAATCTTCCACGGTAAAATTACTACCTATACCGGCTCCAATCGTATGAATAATGGTATTAATTTCTTCATTCTTTAAAATTTCGGCTTCACTAGTCTTCTCGGCATTAATAACTTTTCCTCTTAAAGGTAGAATTGCTTGGAATTTCCGATCCCTGCCACTTTTAGCTGAACCACCAGCGGAATCACCTTCCACTAGAAATAATTCATTAATTTTTGAATTTTTACTCGTTGCTTGGGCTAGTTTACCCGATAATATTTTTTCAATTTTATTTTTACCTTTGCCATTACGGGCATCTTCTCTTGCTTTTCTTGCGGCTTCTCTAGCTACTTTACTTTTAGCGGCTTTCTCCACAATATTTAAAGCAATCTCTTTATTTTCTTCTAAGAAAAATTTAATATTTTCATAAGTAATGCTTTCCGTGATACTTCTTGCTTCTGGCGTTCCTAATTTTCCTTTAGTTTGTCCTTCAAATTGTAATAAATTTTCCGGTATTCTTAAATTAATAACAACACTTAAACCTTCTCTTACATCACTACCATCAAAAGTATTATCTTTACCCTTTAAAATATTATTCATTTTAACATAATCATTGAAGGCTTTCGTAATGCCGGTTTTAAATCCAACTTCATGAGTTCCTCCATCACTAGTCTTAACATTATTAACAAAAGAAATAATATTTTCATTATAAGTATCGGTATATTGCATCGCCACATTCACTTCAATATTATTTTTAGAACCCGAAAAATTTAATACCTTATGTAAAGTATTTTTATCTTCATTAATATATTCAACAAAGTTAGTAAGTCCTTCTTCATAATGATATTTAACTTCTTTATTGCCATCTTCATCAATAACTTCAATCGTTACATTAGGAATTAAGAAAGCACTTTCTTGCATTCTTTCACAAATAGTTGTATAAGAAAAATTACAATTTTTAAAAATATTATAATCAGGTAAAAAAGTAACGACTGTTCCTGTTTTATTGGTAGTACCAATCGTTTTTAAATCTTCTTCAACTACCCCACCATCTTTAAAACGAATATTAGATATTTTACCATCCCGATAAATTAAAACATCCATTTTACTACTTAACGCATTAACAACAGAAGCTCCA
>CANQLN010000060.1 GCA_947624695.1 uncultured Bacilli bacterium | reverse complement strand
AATATGAACAAGCCAAAAAAGAAGGAGCCCATGGGACATTTGAAAATAAATATGGCTCTTTAGTAAAAGTTTATACGATTGGCAATTTATCAAAAGAAATCTGTGGGGGACCGCATGTTGAAAATACGGGTGTTCTAGGCCATTTTAAAATTGTTAAAGAAGAATCGTCAAGTGCCGGTGTAAGAAGAATTAAAGGAGTTTTAGAATAAACTTCTTTTTTAATTGCGTAAGATGCAAATATATAATAAAATTAGATTAGAAAAGAGAAATTATGAAAGTAGAATTAAGAAGATTAGAAGATGATTTAGATGATTATAAATTATTATTTAAATGGTGTCAGGAAAAAGATATTTATACTTATTTTGAACAACGAAAATTAACTTTAAAAGAAATTATTAAAAAGTATCAACCCCGTACGAAAAGTAATAGTAAAATACCGGTTTATTTAATCATTTATGAAGATAAACCAGTAGGAATAGTGCAGTATCAAAAAATAAATGATGAAGAATTTCTTCATGAATTAAATTCCCAAATTGCTTATGATATAGATATTTTTATTGGAGAACTTTCTTATCATAATAAAGGAATTGGCTCTTTGGCTATTAAAGAAATAAGGGAGTTTTTAATCAAAAATTGTCAGGCTGATACTTTGATTATGTGTCCTTTAAAAGAAAATATTAAAGCAATTAAATGTTATCAAAAATGTGGCTTTAAAATTATAAATGAATATAAAAGCACAGATACTATTAATAATATGCAAACATACTATTTAATGGTTAAAAAGAAGGAGGAATAAAATGGCTCTTCCAAGAGGAATTGTTAAATTAGAAGATTATAGTAATGAGTGGGAATTGGAATATGATAAGGAAAAAGACTTATTAGAAAAAGTTTTAAAAGGCTATTTAAAGGAAATCCATCATGTAGGAAGTACCGCTATTCCAGGAATTAAAGCTAAACCGATTATTGACATTTTACTCGTGATTAAAAGTTTTAAAGATATTCCTAAAATTACCGAAATTTTAGAAAAATATCAATATGAGAATCGGGGTCAACAAGGAATACCTGATCGCTTCTTTTTCGCCAAAGGGCCAGATGATGCTAGAAGTCACTATCTTCATGCTGTAGAGGGCCATACAGACACTTATTACAATCAACTTTATTTTCGTAATTTTTTAATTGCGCATCCCACCTACATTCAAGAGTATAATAAGTTAAAAGAAGACTTAGCCAAGAAATATGCTTCGGAAAGACCTAAATATACTCAAGGTAAAAAAGAATTTATTAATAATGTTATCGCGTTAGCTCATCAGGAATATTCCCAAAAATAATTAATTGCGAAATAATAAGACATCAGTTATAATTAATAATAGGGAAGTGACAATATGAAGAAGAATGGTTTTGTCTTTGTCGAAACAATAATCTCTATTGTAATTTTAACCAGTTCTTTACTTCTTTTGTATACTTCTTTTTCCAAAATTCTTCAAAACGAAAAAACGCGAGTTTATTATGATGATGAAAGTTATATTTATCGGAGTGAATATTTAAAAAAGAAACTTCATGATTTAAATATATCTTCTTTAACTAAAAAATTAGAAGATGATGACCATATTTATTTTTTAACCATTGGCATGGATACCGAAGATTTATTTTTAAATTATGAAAAAGATGCGGAATTTATGAACCTGTTATTAGAAAATTTTGAAGTTAAACAAATGATATTATTAAAGACTAATAAAATTGATAATTTAAAAAAATGTTCTTTAAGTTGTTCAGAAGATAAAGAATGTGCGGAATATGAAAATTGTAATGATTTATATTTAAAATTAGATGAAGGATTTATTAATTATTTAAAGACAATTTATGTCGATATTGAAACTTCTTATATTTTAGGAGTAGCCTATGAAACATGTGATTTAAACAATCAAAATTGTCAAAATTATTATAGTTGGGTAAGTGTGTGATTATGAAGAAAAATGGTTTTGTTTCGACAACTTTAATTTATACATTTTTTATTATCTTTCTTTCTTTAATGCTTTTTTTAATTAGTTCTTATTCTAAAAATAGAGAAATGCTTGATGAATATAAAGATAAGATTAAGAATGAATTTGTGAGTGATGATACTTTAGATGTTAATTTATATTTTATGGTTTATAATGCCGAAACTAAAGAATATGAAGTAGAATATAATATGCCTAAAGAAGGCTATATTTATAAAGAAGATTATAGTTATTGTCAAAATGGTTCAGAGATGATTAAAAAAGAAGATAAAATAGAAGTTATGGCTAAAGAAAAAGATTCTTGTTATGCCTTTTTTGAGAAGGAATAATTATGATGAATAATAAAGGAATGACATTAGTTGAATTATTAATTAGTATTGTTTTAATTAGTACAGTTCTAATCTTTTTATTTCAGATCTTATTAGATTTACGAAATGAAACTAATAATAACAATTATGCTTATAATAATCAGATTAAAAGAGCAGAAATTATTTATACTATTCAAGATGATTTAAATAATTATTCTTTAGTGGGAATTACCGATAATTCTCTTAATAATAATTTAGTTTTAAATTTTCATTTTAAAGATAGAGAACTAATTAAGATAGCGAAATTAGAAACTGAAAAAAAGAATGATGATTATTATGTAAGGTATACTTCTTTTAAGGGTGAAAAAACTTCTTGGAAGATGGAAGGAGCTATTATTGATCTTTGTGCTTTATTTACTTCTCATGTTGATCAAAATATTAATAATTATTATTATAAAATTAATATATTTATTTATAATGATCCTTATCATGAAAAAAATAATGCCGAAGTTAATAATGCATTAGATGATTTAGAAATTAGTTATATGGGAGAATCTAGTCAATTAGATTTAACTAATCCTGATTATTTAACCAATAAAGAATATCTTAATGAGTATATAGGAGCTTGTGCTAATAAGGATGTGGAGTAGTCGTCCTTTTAAGAAATTTTGGTATTTAATTTGAGTACCCTCTAAGATTTGCTTAATTTGCGTATGAATAGATAATCCTCCAAAAGAAATAATAATGATAGCTATTATTTCTTTTTTAAAACTTAAAATAGGAAATAATGGTAAACTATTTAAAGCTTGAGTTATTTCTAATAATCCTTTAATAATAAGAGGTATTTTGGAAAGGACGGGTATTTTTAAAATTAAACTAGCCAGAAGCATATAAAAAACAATAGAGCCTAATATCATTAAAAGGGTATTAATACTTTTAGTAATAGCCTCTGGTAAAATTTGAAAAATATTTTCTTTAGCTTTCTTCTCATTTATATAAATGATATCATTATTATTCTTTCCTCTAAAAAATAAACCAATTATAATATTCGTTAAATAAATGATAGAAATAATTCTTATAACAATAACTTTCCGAAAAGAAAGCGTTAAGATAGTGTAAAGAAATAAAGGATTAGGAAAATAAGTATAGGCAATTAATTTATTTGCATCATTTAAAGTTATTTTTTTATTTTCGAGCATTTCTTTTAAAATAAAAGCACTAGAGGGTGTCCCAGAAAATATGGCAAGTAAAAAGGCCTCTAAAGAAGTGCCACTAGTCTTAAATATTTTATTAAATAAGGAATTAACCCGATTATTTAAAAAAGAAAAAAGATTAGTTTTAATAATAATATCATTTAAAATAAACATGATAAAAAGATTAGGAAATACTTTTTCTAACCATAAATATACGGCTTCACTAGTCGTTTTAGCTAAAATATAATTATATTTAAATAATAAGAATAAAAATATAAATAAGAAAAAAATGCTGAAAATTTTTTTTAGATTGTTCATAAAAACCTTTCAAAGTGCTATAATGAATTAGGTGATAAAATGTTTACTAAATTATATGAAAAGATTAAAAGTTTTTTTAAAGAAAACTATAAGTTTTTAATCTTTTTAGTATTTTTAATATTTGTTTGTTATTATGAATTACCTTTTGTTATCTATAAAAGTGGGGGGACTATTAATCTATCAGATCGCCTAGAAATTGCCACGGAATATGAAGAGAAGGGTAGTTTATCAATGAGTTATGTAACGGCGATGAAAGGAACCATGCCTTTTATTTTAATGTCTTATATCATGCCGGATTGGGATTTATACCCTTTAAGTGATATTACTAATGAAGATAGTTATGAAGATGTTATTGAAGTTGGAAAAGAATATTTAGATGAAGGTATTGATAATGCCATTATTGCTGCTTTTAAAAGAAGTGATTACGATATTGAAATAACGAGTGCCCATAATAAAGTAATTTTTATTAGCGATGATGCCAAAACTAATTTAGAAGTGGGTGATGAATTTATTAGTGTTAATGATGTTAAGGTTAACTCGATTGAGGAATTAAAAGAATATATTAATACATTAAAAGAAAATGATTTAGTTAAAATAAAAGTTTTAAATGATGGGAAAGAATATGAAAGAGAAGCCAAAGTTTATGAAGATAGCGATAATTCTTTAAAAGTAGGAGTAGCTTTTCATACGACTTATGAATATAAAACGGAAATCCCCGTATCTATTAAAATGAAAAATAGTGAATCTGGTAGTAGTGGTAGTTTTATGATGAGTTTATCTATCTATAATGCTTTAACAAAAGAAGATATTACCAAAGGCTTAGATATTGTGGGAACTGGTTCCATTACCGCTGATGGAGTGATTGAAGAAATTGGGGGCGTAAAATATAAGTTACTCGGTGCTTCTAAAAAGAAAGCTGATATCTTCTTTTGCCCTGAAGAAAACTATGATGAAGCATTAAAAGTTAAAAAGGAGAGGAAATTAAAAATTGATTTAGTTAAAGTTCATACTTTAGATGATGCAATAAATTATTTAAATAATTTATAGATTATGTTAAAATATCTATAGAATAAAAGAGGTAGCCATGAAAAAAAGAATTGGAATAATAGGCATAGTAATTTTTTTAATAATTAGTCTTATTCTTCTTTTTTATGACTCTAATTTTTTAAAAAAAGATAAAACTATCCCAACTTTAGCTATGTATATTAAAGAAAATGATACTTATAGAAAATATTCAGGTAAGGAATTAATTTTGGATGGCTATCGTTTAAATTATGGCAATAGCCATTGTTATGATAAAGATGGTAATGAACAAACTCCTGTGAGAAATTATCTTTCTGTTAAAGATGAGGGCATATTACTTTCCAGTGCTATTTCTTTATCTTGTGAACTTTATTTTGATCCTAAAAGTCCAGTTGAGGCTCCAACAGTTACTTTAAAAAATGAAAAAGAATATACTAATAGTATGACTAATACTTATACTTTAACTTGGCCTAAAAAAGAAGGTGAAGTAATTACTTCTTATTGTCTAACTGAGGAAGAAGACTATGCTAATTGTAATTGGCAAAATGTAAGTAATAATACCACTTCCATTGAGGGCAGTTATACTTTTATAAATGATATCAATGGTTCTAAATTAGTTTTTGCTTATTTAAAAAATAATCAAGAAATTATTTCGGATTATAGCGAGACCACGATTATTTTTGACAATGTTAATCCTGTATGTGGTTCTGTAACTAAAACTAGTACTGGTACCAGTGGAGTAAGTGGTAATGTTGGTTGTAGTGATACTTTAAGTGGTTGTGAACAAGAGAGTTACACCTTTAGTTATTTAACTTCTAGTCAAAAAATTAATATTAATGATAAGGCCGGAAATACCGTAGGTTGTGATGTTTCTGTAAGTAGTAGCTACACATCAGGTTATTACACAAAAAAAGTTTGCTCATGTCAATCTTATAATAGTGGTTCTGGATCAGTATGTGGTAGTAGAGAATGTTTAAGTTCGGAATATGAATGTTCATATACTTGTCCTTTAGGTGGTTCTTTGATGTTTGGTGATACTTGTCGAACCCATGTTACGGCTCCAACAGTTGGAGAATGTTCTAAATTAAGTTGTCCTTCTGGTTTTAGTCTTTATAGTGGTTGTGGTATTAACATTGGTGGCACTTATTCCATAACATGTGATAGACCAGCAACTAAGGGAAGTTGTAGCGATGTTTGCAAATCATGGGGATCATACCCATCATGTACAGACTCTTCCTTTGGCTGCTCCAGATGGAGTACTTCTTGTACAACTACATATCCTTCTAGTTGTTCAGAGTCAACAACTAATACCAAAAAAACAACTTGTTCTTATCATTCTGGATATTATACTTATTCATAATTTATATAAGCCTATAAAGGCTTTTTTAGAGCAAGAAAAAAAGAGTCATTTTCACTCTTAATTCTATGCGATAACTTTAAACTATCATTTCTCAAGTCATTTATTTAGTATAAAGTATATCTTTATATTAAAGCGATTTGCCGCTTTAATAACTAAATTGGTGACCCGTACGGGATTTGAACCCATGAATGCATGCGTGAAAGGCATGTGTGTTCAACCACTTCACCAACG
>CANQLN010000059.1 GCA_947624695.1 uncultured Bacilli bacterium | reverse complement strand
GTGGCACTTATTACTAATACTATTAGAAATACTATCGCTACTGTTGTTCCGATTATGACTTTCTTTTTATTATTTTCATTCATTTTTAAACACCTACTTTTAATATGCTCTATTTTCAATTATTTATATCTTATATTTATTATATATTAAGGCGAAAGGAAAGTCTAGAAATTTTATTTCGTTTTACTAGTAAAGACATTTATTTCGCTTAAGTATAAAATAATTTTAATGATTAGTGAGGATGATCCTTAATGAATTTATGTGAAAATTTAGCTATTAATTTAAAATACTATCGAAAGAAATATAATTTATCGCAAGAGAAATTTGCAGAGATATTAGGAACTACCCTCTCTTATTTAAATCAAATAGAAAATAATAAAGTAGATGTTAAATCATCTACCATTGATAAATTTGCTAAGAATATTAATAAATATGATAAAAAAGAAAAAATTAAATCTGAAGACTTAGTAACATTTAATAGAAATCATATTACCCATTTTTCTAGAATTGATGAAAGAAAAAAAGAGGAAATATTAAACTAGTTTATTATACAAGTTCATTATTTCCTCTATTTCTTTTTGATTATCTTTAGTTAAGTTATTTTTCATATAATCTTCTAAAATATTAATTCCTACTCCTCTTAAAGAATTAGTTAAAGCTCCGAGTTGAATTAATATTTCTTCATAACTTCTTTCAACCTCAATCATTCCGGTAAGGCCTCTTATTTGGCCTCCGATGATATTAAGTCTTTTGATAAAATACTTCTTATCTACTTCATTAGTTATACTTTTCATTAACTTTCCTCCCTTATTGTATCTATTTGTTTAGTTAAAATGAAATTATTAGCAAATCGATATTTTTCTTTATTCTTAATATATAGATAACCTATTATACTAAAAGATAAAGAACCAATAAAATTAACTATTAAATCTTTCATTGTATCTATTATACCAATATCTAAGTAACCTGTAAATGTTGCTAAAGTTTCATCTTCTTTATTATACAATATTGTTTTATTAATATCTTTAATTTTAATTGCATTATTAGTTTTAGTATCATCTAATTCTACGGTTGCTATATTATGCACCAGAGTATCTTTTTGCATATCGGTTTTAAATAACATATCAAAGCCAAATTCATAAAATTCCCATAAGACTCCCACAGTCATGGAAAAACAAAAAGAAACAATAGCCACAAATAAAGGGGATAATTTAATCAAATCGACATGTTGATTCAAAAGATAAACTAAAGAAAAACCAATTCCTGCTGATAAGAAACCATTTAAAGTATGCATAACGGTATCTATATGAGGTATTCTAACATAAAAATTATTTATTTCTCCTAAAATAGTTGATGTAAATATTATTAAAAGGAGTAGAATTTCTAAAAAACTAGGAATGGTAATTTTAAACTTTTCTTCAATAAAGAAAGGAATAATTAGCAAAACTAAAGTAAGTAAACAAAGAATAGCTTTTGATACTTCTCCTAAAGCAATCTGTCTTATAAATGTTATAAGGACTAAAGTTCTTAAAATAATATAAACCACTAAAGTCTTTTTATTTGATTCTCGATAGGCTTTCTTAATTTTTTTCTTCAAATTCATTCCTAAAACTTCCTCTTTATAGAAAGTATTATACCTCTAAAATATAGAAAAAGCCATAATTTCTTATGGCTTTCATTTACACTTGGCAATTTAACTAACAAACACAATCTACATAAGTATCAGATAAACATCTAATACTGCATAAACAACCACAATCCATTGTAAAGAATGAGTTTGTTGATACATATGGATATAATGAAGTTGGATCAGTATTTTCCGCTAAAACTCTAAATGTACAGCAGTTACCTTCAATTTTTTCAACTCTAAAGACTGTTGAACAAGTACCTCCTAAAGGTTGTTCACTACAATTAGTTGTTACATCTTTACTAATAGGCATACTCCATGGTGTTCCATTACCTGAACAAGTATAAAGCATTACTGGTCTCGTGTTGCATACAAGGCAATTACTTCCTCCACCAAGCATTGGTCTATCGCAAGTATCTAAGCAATTATCTGGACAAGCATTTTCTTGTAATACTAAAATTATACTTAAAATTTCATTAATACAATTTCCAGAATTTGAATTTCCTGAATTATTATTATTCATCTTTTCACCCTTTCATGTATTCTCATTATTAATTTATGTTTAATTTTTAAAATAGTGAATATCATCTTTAACTACTTAATTTAAGGCTTTAAATGCCCTCTTTTAAAAAGATAGTATTTGTAGTATAATTATATTGGGTGATTAATTTTGAGTACAGCTATTCAATATATTATCATTGCGATAGTAATACTTATTATATTAGCAGTAGCCTTTAAATTAACTAGAAAAGATTTTGCTGTTAAAGAAAATAAACTTATTGGTTATTTAGGTGGCGAAGATAATATTATTAATGCCGAATGTAATATGAGTAGGTTTAAAGTTATTTTAAGAGATGTTACTCTTGCTGACAAAGATGCTATTCAAAGACTTGGTGCTAAAGGAATTGTAGAAATTGATAATCAATTAAAAATAATATTTGATAGTAATGCTAAACAATTAAAAAAATATATTGACGAAATTGTCTAATATATTTTTTTTATGTCTAAAATATCAATTATTTTAATTAGTTCCCCATCAATCGTAATTAAGTCCGTACTAGTTTTACCCACAATGGTTTTTTCAACTACTTTATCTTTTAAAGTAATATCGACTCTACTTTTATAAACATGATGACTAGAGGCAAAGATATCATTTATCTTTTTAATAACACTTACGCTATCATGACTTTCTAACTTTCTATCACTACCATAAAATATATCTTGCGTATTATGTAAATTATCTTTTATTTTTCCTGGGGTTACTCTTGGCAAATCTTTCATAACATCCTCCTTTAATATTCTATGATAAATAACTATTTTTGAACCATAATATAAATATGAGTCAAAAAAAATATAAAACTTATTTAATATTTATTCCTCTACTTATTTTAAATATAATAAGTCTTTTTAATATGCATAATGCTAAATTAGTAAGTTCTCTTTATAATAATGCTTTTATTAAACAATTAATTTGGTTTTCCTTAGGTTATTTAATTATTTTTATTATTCAAAAATTAAAATTAAAAAATATCTTTAAATATTCCCTTTATTTTTATTTATTCACTCTTATTTTATTAGTATTAGTTTTATTCTTTGGTACTTCCACTCATGGAGCAAAATGCTGGTTTTCTCTTTTTGGTTTTTCTTTTCAGCCAAGTGAACTTGCGAAACTTTCTTTATCTATGCTTTTAGTTAATATGGGAAGTAAAGCCAAAATTAAAAATTTTAAAGATGAGATAATTATTCTTTTTAAAATGATTTTAGTTACTCTTATTCCGAGCATCTTAGTTTTTTTAGAACCAGATACCGGAGCCATTATTAATTTTTTAATTATTTTATTTATTTCCATTTTATTTTTAAAAATAAATAAATGGTGGTATATAACTTTTTTGGGAATATTTTCTTTAGCTACTGGCATATTTCTAATTATGTATTTTTACTTTCAAGATGCCCTTATTAAAATTTTAGGAACGAGCTTTTTCTACCGGATGGACCGCCTTATTAATTTTGCCAGTGGTAATAGTTATCAGTTAGAAAATGCTCTCATTACTATTGGAGCATCTTCTTTTCTGGGTGTTGGCTTTAATAAAATTCTTCTTTATATTCCCGAGGCTCCCACCGATTTCTTTTTTGCTTTTTCCATGGGCAACTATGGGCTTCTTTCCGGTATTCTAATTATTATATCTTTTGTTATTTTTGATCTATATTTTATTTATTTAATAAGTAAAAGTAAAAATTTAAAAACTAAGATATTTGCATATTCTTATTTTGGAATGTTTATCTTTCATCAAATATATAATATTGGTATGAATTTAGGCTTACTCCCCATTATGGGTATTCCTCTTCCTTTTTTATCTTATGGAGGAACTAATACTTTAATAAATTATCTTTTCTTAGGAATAATCCTAAATTTATTAAAAGAAAAAAATATCTAAAAAGATATTTTAACCTAAAAGAAACATTTGGATAATAACAATTAAACTAGTGATAAAACTAGTAATGGCAATAACAGCAATGGCTACAAAACCACTTTCTTTTTGCCTAATATTCGATAAAGGTTTTCTTACGAGTTTCATACTCTCTTCATGCGTTAAATTTGGCCCTTGATCCCGAACTATTTCGCCATATTCATTAATTCTTCCGACATATTCACCATTTAAACTATACATATTCCCATTTTCATCTGTCAGTAATTCTTCATCATTTGGAATACTTGGCACTTCATCATCAGGAGAAAATTCTTGGGCATTTTTATCTCTTGCTTCCGGATCTAATTCGGAAGCTCTATTTTTTAAATTTTCACAATTCTTATCTAATTTATCAGCATAATCATATTCCACATTAGCTAAAGCTACTTTAACTTTTTCTTCCGTAACTATTCCTAAATTACCTCGGTTATTAAATGAATCAGCTGTCTTACTTAAATTTTTTGTTTTAATTTTACTTCGCCCAATAACTTCCGCAATAACGGGCTCAATTAATTCCTTTTTTAAAGTATCATTATAATCAAGTGTAGCATTTATTCGTTCATTATAACCAATACTATCTTTAAAACCCATTTTAATTTCACAATAAGAAGGCCCTAAAGCATTATCTTTAACATTAAAACCAATCAAAGCTTCCATTTCTTCTTTTTTACTACCTCTTAAATCCCCAATAATTTTATTTCTTAAATCAATAATATCTTGAAGACTTAAACCTGATATTCCCTCTTTTAATAATTTTTCTTTTTCTTCTTCACTTAAAGTTGTACTTTGAATAAAGTTCTCTAATTCAGTTGTCCCTTTAATAGTTTTAGCACTAAGCATATCTTTTAACATTTTTAAATAATCATCATAACTATTTTTCTCCGTTGCTTGTTTAACTTTTTCTAATTCTTTTAAAGCAAAAGTCATTTCCTCTTTCGTAGGCTCTTTTTTCTCCCCTTTTTCTATTTTGGAAATAGTATAATTATTATTTTCATAATTTATTAAAAAAGTTTCTCCTTTTTCATTAGTTATAATTACTTCCTTCATAATATCCAACTCTATTCTATAATAAGATTACTAAAAAATTAGTTAAATTGCAATAAAGTGCCAACTTATCTTGACACTTTATTATTAATTAATTTTCTTCGACATTTTGAATTACGAAAGGATTAGATAAGGAACCGGCTCCAGATAATTTTAAGTTATTAGTACTAATATAGAAGACTGGGCGAACCGAATACGCACCGCTGAAGCTGCTGGCGCCCACACTGCCATCATGATCGACACTCCACGCAAAACTGCCACTATGCCGCGACATGGTCCATTCAGCCTCGTTTGGTGGATCCGATAGTGTCGTGCTCAAACTTGATGTATCATTATTACTTAAGTACATCCAGCTTTTTTTACATTCGCTATATGAGCTTGAACTATAATGACACATTAAACTATTTCCGCCTGATAAATAATAATCACTCGCATATATTAATCCTATCTTTGTTTCATTTAGTATTCCGTTATTACTTCCATTTTTGATGGCTGTTTGCTCTTTTTGATATGCTTGTAAACTTGTTGTTGATGCATCAAATCCTGTACTACTATTTGGTACATCTCCATAACCCCAGTCATGGGATGATATTATTTTTGTCCAAGCTGTCTCCGTTGTATCTTTTTGCATGTATTCATATGTACTTTGTGCTTTTAAGAATAATGTTCCATTTAAGTTTTTTTGTAAAGTACTATCTGCCCAGGTGTAACTTCCTGATGTCCATGTTTGCTTAGAATTTAATGCTTCCCTTTTCATTATTTTTAATTCATTATTTGAAGTATCTATTCCTATTATTCTGTATAAATATTTATCGGTATTTCCTGTGCATGTTGCTTTAACTCCTGTTCCAAAACAGATATAATTATTT
Source organism: uncultured Bacilli bacterium (assembly GCA_947624695.1). Taxonomy (GTDB): domain Bacteria; phylum Bacillota_I; class Bacilli_A; order RF39; family UBA660; genus SIG200. The sequence goes on along the minus strand of CANQLN010000059.1, from coordinate 461 downwards.
ACATCATTACTTATACTTGCTCTGCTTGTTGTTACTTGACCTTGGAAACGACGAAGGGTGTCTCCTCTATCTTTCATTTGTTGTTCATCTTCTAATTGTGAACTTAATAATATTTTTTCTTCTGCTGTTAAAAGATTAGGGTCTTTAATTATATATGGATTTTCTCTTGATCCATCTCCATCTATAATTTTGATATTTGATGATAGATAGAAGACTGGGCGAACCGAAACCGTACTGCTGAAGCCGGTGCCGTCCACAATGCCGTTACTATTGACATACCACGCATTGCTGCCGGCATCCCGCGACATGGTCCATTCGTAGTCACTAGGTGGGGCTGCTTTACTTGTGCTTAAGCTTGACGTATCATTATTACTTAAATGCATCCAACTTTTTTTACATTCTGCATAATTAAATCGACATGTCATTCCGTATCCCCCTGCTAGCCAGTAATCGCTTGCATA
>CANQLN010000058.1 GCA_947624695.1 uncultured Bacilli bacterium | reverse complement strand
GAACAAGGTGTGTGGGTTGATACAACAATAAAAGCAATTCTAACTAATCAAATCTATGTAGGAGATTCAGTACAAGGAAAAACTAAAAAGATTAATTATAAACTTAAAAAGACTGTTAAAAACAATCCTAAAGACTATATTATTGCCCAAAATACTCATGAAGCAATTATTGATAGAGAAACTTTTAACTATGTTCAAACACTACTTCCTAAAAATGTTAAAAGACCAGAGAAGAAAAGATTTTATTTATTAGATGGGCTTTTATATTGTGGAGATTGTAAACATCGAATAACAATAAGATATCAAAATAAAACAGGAAGAAGTTACACTACTTGTGATTATTATAGAACATATTCAAAATACCATGTTTGTACAACACATACAAATAATTATGAAATATTAGAAAAAATAATTTTAGATAATATTAAGGATGTTTGTCATAAATATCTTGATAAAAACAAAATAAAAGATTCTATAGGAAATATAAAATTTGAAGACAATACTTTAAAACTAAAAAAGCAAATTGAAAGTCTAGAACTTGCAAATAATAAACTAACTGAAAATTTAGATAAAACTTATATGGATAGGCTAAAAGGAATAATAGACGAATCTCAATATTTAAGAGTAAGTGAGAATATAAAAAAAGAGATAAATGATAATAAAAAGAATATTGATAATCTTAAAAATCGAAATCAAGAATCAAACAAAATAGATAACAAAAAAATAGAAAAATACATTAATGAATTTTTATTACTAGATAATCCGACTAGAGAATTGATTATAAATTTAGTTGAAAAAATCTATATCTATCAAGATAAGAGGGTAGATATTATATTTACATTTAAAAATACTACATAAAAAGTGTATCAGGCGATACTTTATGGAGCATTGCTAAAAGATTTGGGGTAACTGTAGATGAATTAAAAGAAGCTAATAATTTATCAAATAATTCTTTATCTATTGGTGATAAACTAATTATTCCAGGAAATGATGTAGTGCAAGATAGTAATGTATATATCGTTAAAAGTGGCGATACATTATATGGTATTGCCAAGAAATATAATTTAAGTGTTGATGATTTAAAACGTTTAAATAATCTTACAAGTAATACTTTAGCCGTAGGTCAAAAATTAATTGTTACAGAATCTAAAAACAATGAAACAAATACATATGTTGTGCAAAAAGGTGATACGCTTTATGGTCTTGCTAATAAATTTGGGGTTTCTGTAGATAGTTTAAAAAGTTTAAATAATTTAACTTCTAATAATTTAAGTATTGGCCAAGTATTAAAAATACCAGGAAGTGATTCTAGTGCTACCATTACATATACAGTTAAAAAGGGCGATACTTTATATGGTATAGCAAGAACCTATAATACTACGGTTGATGAAATTAAAAGACTAAATAATTTAACTACAAATACACTTTCTTTAAATCAAAAATTAATTTTACCAGCCTAACTTTGTTTTCTTAAAATTCTTAAAGGTGACAATAATTTAAAGAATAAATATGGAGCACGAAATGAAACTACAACCGGAGTACTATGACTATATATTAAAAGGAACTAAACGAATTGAAATCAGACTATTTGATGAAAAAAGACAACATATTAAACTTGGTGATACAATTAAATTTTTAAAAGAACCTGAATTAACAGAATTTTTTAAAGTTAAAGTAGTAGGTTTATTAAGATATAATTCTTTTCAAGAAATGTTTAAAGATTTTGATATAACTATTTTAGCTGATAAAAAAATGACTAAAGAAGATTTACTTCATGTTTTAGAAGAATTTTATTCCAAAGAAAAACAAAAGCAATATGGTGTACTGGGAATAAAAATTGAATTAATATAGGAAAAATTATATAATTAATTTGGATGGTAGATATGAAAAAAGTAATAAATATTGATATTAATGAAGAAAATGACATGATTGAGAAATATGATAATTCTAAAATATCTCAAGAATTATTAGAATACATTATTGAAAAAGCAAAGTTTACTAAAAAAGATGATCATTTAAAAATTGTTATTAAGAATAATTGTCAAACAAAATTAAATTATCAAGAAATGCTTTATAATTCTTTTAAAGAAGAATATAAGAATAATGTTCAAATTCATTTAAGAAATAATATTTTGCAATTAGTTTTATTTTTCTTAGGAATAATTTTTATCTTTATCTCTTTTCAAATTAAAGATAATGAAATTTGGAAAGAAATATTTCTTATTGGTGGTTGGGTTCCAATTTGGGAAATGGTTGATTTAGAATTGTTTACAGATGTAAGAGGTAAAAGAAGAGCTAAAATACTATTAAAATTAATCGATTCAGAAATTGTGGAAAGTTAAAAGATTGGAGTTTGCCAATCTTTTTAGTTTTCAATAAATTTGGAAAATTCTTTTCTTAATTCTTCACCCATTATACCTTCTCTAAGTATTTTTATTTTTTCATTTTCGACTTTAATTAAAGTAGAAGGCGTGGTGTTTAAGGCTCCTGCATCATAGATATAGTCAATACTATTTTTAAGTTCATCTTCTAAGGTATCTAGACTACTAACAACATCACTTCCTGTAATATTAGCACTAGTAGAAATTAAAGGTTTACCATAATGGGCAATAAACTGACGTAAATTTTCATTGTCGGGTATTCTAATTGCAATAAAAGGCGAATTAGCGGTTACTTCATCACTAATTAAGTTGTTTTTTCTAAATAAAATAGTCATTTTACTCGGAGTTAATTTAGTAATTATTTCTTCTTCTAAAGGAGTAATATCTTGAACATATTTTTTAAGCATTTCTTTATCGCTAACTAAAATATTTAAAGGCTTAGCTTCAATCCTTTTTTTAGCCTTATTAACTTTTTTAGCCCTTCCTTTAATTGTGGCATCAGCCGATATTCCATAGACAGTATCTGTGGGAATAATAACAAGGCCTCCTTTTTTTAAGACATCTATTAATTCTGAATTAATTTTTGGATCATTAAATATTTCCATATATTCTACCTTCCTTTATTATATTTCATTCCTTCACTTGGAAAAGTTTCTTTAACATCTAATAATGTTCCTTTTAATTTTTGATTATATAATTCATTAGCAAATGCTCTAATAACTTCTAAAATTTTATCAGCATCTTTTCTTGATAGTTGATACTTCTCACATTCTTCATCACTTATGTTAATATCTTGCATATGAAATGTGAAAAATATATCACCAATATCTTTCCCTTCTTTTATTTTTTGATCAACATAAGGATGATATCTTAAAGAAGAGATAATATTTGGATTATTCATATCAATATTTTGTTCACTTTGATATTTGATAAAAGCGCAAAAAGAAGAAATTTTATCAAACATTTTAGCTATTTTAGCTTCGATATCAATTCTCTTTTCAAATCCCATGATAATCTTTTTTAAATTCATAATATGGCCAAATCTTTGTTGCAAGTATCCTATCGCAACATTCGTTACCCTTTCTTTTTCTTCCTTACTAACCCCTTCAAAAGCCGTAATATCGCCTGTTATAGCTTCGGGCAAATCATGACAAATAATATAGTCATATAATTTATCATAGTTGATAAAATCAGGTAAGTATTTTTTTAAAATTCGTGCCATTAATATTAAATCTAAAATATGATCTTTAATATCTTCTAATCTTTTTCTTTTAATTTGCCAAAGAATAGGTCCGGTTCTTTCAGTATCGCCAAGAATATCAAAGACCATAAATAATTTTACTTCTTCTTGTATATCATCCGGCATAGTTAATTTCTCCTTTCCAAAGTTTTGATAATTTCTTTAGTTTCAATATCTAATTCTTGGCTTTCTGTATATCTTGCAACTTCACAATAAAAATTAACTAAAGCATTAATGTAAATATCTTTGGTTGTATCAATACCTTTAAATTCAAAATATTTTCCCTTACCATTTTCAGATTGTAATCCTAAGACTGCTTGATCACCGCGGTAAAAAGCGCCGACTCTGCAAGTATAGTTTCCTCTTTCTTTACTGGCAATATCATGTCTTTGCAAAGAGTTAGCTAAATTTACAATAGCATTATAAAGCGGTTCTTCTTTATTAGCCGAAATTCTAAAGAAATATTTTTCATAATTGCAAAGATAACCTTTAAGGTAAATAAAAGAAGCATCTCTAGTTAATTCTGGATAAATTTTGAGAATTTTGGTAATTCCTCGCTCATTATAAACAATAATTATATACCCTTGTTTAGTTTCCGGATCTTTATAAATTTGGCATTTTTCGTTTCCAAACTCTAAGTTAGGAGTACTAATGATAGAAGAACTTTTTTCATTATTCCCTTTTCGCTTTTCCTCTACAAGTTTACTAAGATAATTACCATGACTATCATCTAAAGAAAGAGTCTCATAATCGTGGGTTTCTTGAATAATTTGCTCATTACCATCATAATAATGTTCCCAGCAAGGATCTTCTAAAGCAATTTTTAAAGCTAAAGTTCGATCAAGTCTAGATCCTAAAATATTGTTGATAGCCATAGTAGAATAAGGAGATATAGGTTCCTTTTTATCAATTAAAATTTTAAATGCTCCTTTATTTCTTAAAAATTTTTGAACTTCACTGATAAAATTTTCAATATCAAGGTCAATTAATAAAGGATTGATTTCAATTTGATCCACTATTTCTTCAATATAATCTAAGTAGAACTTATGAAAATAATCTTTTTGTGCTTTTACTACCTCTAATAATTCTTCATAACTTTTCATTCTTGGTAAGCCACTAACTTTATTAATCCTATTAATATAAGTCAAGAAATTTTTAAGTCTATTTTCATTTAGATGAATATCTATTTGGCTATTAACGCTTGTTAAAATTAAGTCAATTAAAGATAAATTAAAATATTTTTCCGCTACCTTTTTAAGCAAGTACTTATCCGGATTTTTTCTTTTAATTTTGGCATCTTCTAAACCGTAGTCTTTTAAATAAAGAGCCATTGGCTTTTTCTCTTCCGCCACAATGGGATTATCTTTGGCTATTTGTTGTAAAAAAATTGTCCGTTCTTCACTTTGATAAGCATATAAAAATTGATGCCTCGTGTGTTCTATAATAATTTTGGCATTGAAAGGATTGATCATGAACTTCCTTCTTTCTTAAATGTTAATAATTATTATATCTTTTTTAATTATTTTAGTAAATAATTTTTGAACTAATATTCAAGTAATTAGGCAGATACTAACTTTACACATTAGCCACTCAAAAATTTACAACTTAAAAAAGTGCTGCTATAATTATATTAGGAGGATTTACAATATGGGTCAAGAAAAAGAATATGATATTCCACTTAATCGCGGAATGAAGATGTCTCAGGAATTAGATGAGGTTATAATGGATGGTTTAAATAGGTATAGAGCTAATCCTAATGATGAATTTTTAAAAAAATTAATTCCTTTTTTAACCGATTTAAAATTAGATGTTTTAAGACAAAACATTGATATTGTGGAATTAACTGTAGATAAAGAAGATAAAGATATACTTTTAACTAGTGCTCAAAGATCTTTAGCTAATGCTCAAAGTGAAGCATACCAAATATCCGATGAAATGGCTAATATACGAGCTCAAAATAGTCGTGATGATTATACGCCATCTTTATAATTAACAAAATATAAAAAAATTTTCTCAATTTTTGAGAAAATTTTTTATTTCTATCTTTTTAAATTGGCCTCAAAATCGGTAATAAGACCTTTTTTAGCATAGTAACATAATAAAAGAGCCTCTTTTAAGATTAAGCGACGACCATATAAATTCTTATACCATGAATCGATGTCCGTGATATTATCTTTGGCACCGCAGCCATAAATTAAAGAATCTTTATTTAACAATTCTTTAACCATGGCTAAGCATCTTTTTAAATGAAAGTCAGATGTTATTAATGAAAAGGTTGTATCATCAATATTATATTGAGATTGTAAAATTTGAAAAAATAAATTAATATTTTCTAAAGTGCTTTTTGATTTACTTTCAATAATTATATCGCTATCAGGTATGCCATGTTGTCGTAGATATTCTCGCATTTTTAAAGCTTCGGGTACTTTTCTATCTTTATTGAAATAACCAATACCTCCAGTTAGAACAAGTTTATCAACTAAATCTTCGTTGTATAGTCTTAATGCTTCATTAACACGATAAGGGATCATCGAAATTCCTCCGAAAACAATTCCAAAATCAGTTTTGTCATTTGCTTTGGGATAATTGGAGTCAAAAACAATCTCCGCTAAGTCTTTTTTATTATTATATTTAGTTAATAATTGTGGATAGGAAACATCTGTTATTTTCATATAAGAATCCCCCTTAAATTTGTTTGTTATTATATCATAATATTTAATACTGTCAATTTAAGTGTATAAAAAACTCCATTACTGGAGTAAAATTCAAAAATTGGCAGGGGATGAGAGAATCGAACTCCCAACTAAAGTTTTGGAGACTCCTATTATACCATTTAACTAATCCCCTAAG
>CANQLN010000057.1 GCA_947624695.1 uncultured Bacilli bacterium | reverse complement strand
AGCGGAAATTAATTCCACTTTAAAATCCGCTCAAAATATTAAATGCCATCAAAATTGGGCTATCTTTCAATCGCATACTTTCTCCAGAACTAAAGAACATTTAGAAGAATTTGCGGAAGTTTTAAAAAACTTTGATAATGTTATTATTGCTCCTATATACCCTGCTAGAGAAACTAATATCTATAATGTTCAAGAAAGTGATCTAGTAGACTTAATTAAAAAAGATAATCCTCATGTTATTTACATTCCTACTTTTGATAAAATCGTTACCTATTTAAAAGACCACTTAGAAAAAGATGACTTAGTCATTACTATTGGAGCGGGTCCCGTTAACGAAGTAGGATTAAAATTATTAGGCAAAAAATAAACTGTTCATCTGAGCAGCTTATTTTTTATTCTCCTATAGTTTCTTTTAAAGATACTTCTTCTAATTTTTGATTAGCAATACTATATAAATAAACGCTAATTTTTTTAGATGTTACCATTTTTACATAATTATAATAAATTTGGAGTTGCTTTTGATAAGCATCATCCGCAATATTCTTTAATTTGTAATCAACAATTTTAATTTCATCAGGAAATTCTAAAAGTAAGTCAATAATCCCATGATAATTAATATTATCTTTGGTATACATAAATTCATATTCTTTATATATTTTAGTCTCCTTAGAAATATTTAATTTTTTAACTAAACTATTAATCATTTCATAATAAGGATTGTCTTTAGTTATCTTTAAAAAATCCGTCATTTCGAAAATTTTATGAATACTTTTACCATAAGCAAGTTTCTTTAAATCTTGAGCACTTCTTAAAACCACCTCTTTTTTAGAGGCGCTTTCCTTATGAATAATTTGATTAGGTACCACTATTTCTTGATAAATTATTTTTCTTTTATCTTGAGGAATTTTTAACGCTATTTCTTTTTCAAATAAATATTTTTTACTTAAATTTAATTTAGCTAAATCGATATCAATAATATAATCTTCTAAATTTTTGGCAATGGAATTCATAATACTTAAGAAAGAATTATATTTTCTTCTTGTTACATCATCCACTATTCCTTGAACTTTTTTATTTACCTCTAAGGGACAAACAATCATTATTTTTTCTTTAGCTCTCGTTAAAGCAACATATAAAAGCCGAATTTTCTCCGAAATACTTTCCCTTAAATATTTACTTTTAAGTAGACTAAATAAAATAGTATCATCCACTCCCTCTTTAAAGAAAGGAACAATTAAACCATAAGATTTGTCAAAAGTAAATTTATCTTTAATTTCTTCTAAATTAAAAGTTTTATAAAAACCACTAAAATAACAAAGACTAAATTCTAACCCTTTAGACTTATGAATATTCATAATTTTAACACTACAACCATCTTCTTTAGGCTCTGGGTATTTTATTTCATATTTACTTTCAATCGTTTTAGCAATAAATTCTTGAAACATTTTTAAAGTATAACCCATATTACTTAAATTTTTAGCCATCTTAAGTAAATTATCTAATCTAATAATTCTTTCTTTAACATCCCCAACTTTAAGTATATTTTCATAAACTTTAAAATCTTTAATAATTAATTTTAAAACATCATAACTAGTTAAAGAAGAGGCTAAAGAAGCAATAGAATAAGCTTTCTCATATAAAGTGGTTTCTTTAAAAGTTTCCTTCTTCATGACTTCAAATAAATAATTATCAGAATAAGAAAATAAATAACTTCGTCCAACACTCATAAAATAATATTTAAAATCAGGATCAAAATTTTCTTCTCTTATCTTAATAATTAAGCCAATTAAATTATTGATTAATTTAACATCTACTTCTTTAGTTAAAACTTTATCTTCATAAATAGAAAGCGGAATATTTAAATATTCAAATATTTTTTTATAAAGAGGAAAATCTGTTCCTCGATCCATAATAATACAAAAATCATCATAGCAAACGTCTCTTAAAGTATTGGTTTTTTTATCTACGACTTGATAGTGATTGTTTATTTTATTTAAAATATCTCTCCCAATAATAAAAGCTTCTACTTCATTATTTTTATATTCTTCACTAGGAGGATAATTTAAAATAGCTAAATTATTATCTTCTTTTTTATTTTTTGTATAAACTTCATTTCCAAAACGCATTAAATGTTCTTCTTGGTAACTTGCTCCCCCAATCTCAGAGTCCATAATAAGCGAAAATATTTCATTAATCGCCAAGACTACTTCTTCACGGGAACGGAAATTATCTAATAAATCAATTTTTATTCCCTTTAAACCATCTTTATATTCATCATATTTTTCTTTAAATATTTGGGGGTTAGCATTTCGAAAACCATAAATAGATTGTTTAATATCACCCACCATATAAACATTATTATTTTGAATAAGGCTAATAAATTCTTCTTGTAAATCATTAGTGTCTTGATATTCATCAATACATATCTCTTTAAAACTATTTTTTACTTCTTCTCTAATTTGCTCATTTTCTTTTAATAATTTAATTGCCATTAAAGAGATATCATTAAATTCATATAAATCCCCACTCTTTTTATAATTATTTAATTTTTTATTAAATCTTTTAAAGATATTAATAATAACTTTTAAATATTCTTTAGTTAAATTTAAACTTTCTTTGATTTCTTCTTCATCTTTAAATCTTAATTCTTTATTTAATTCTTTAATAATATTATCAATATTCTCTTTATACTCTTATATCTCTTCACTATTATTTGGTCTTCTTGGAACTGATCTATTTAAAGAGATCTTTATTTCATCATAAGAAGAGGCGATTATTAATTTATTTAAAGAGGATTCTAAAGCACAGGCATAATCGGGATAGATACTTTCTATTAAAAGAATATTTGGCTCTATTTCATCTATTTTCCTTTTTAAAATATTCGTATATTCTAAGATATAATTATTTATTTTATCTTCATTTAAATAAGTATCAATATAAGTATCTAAAAAATTATCTAAGGAAGGAATTAATGTTAATTTTTCATATATTTTTAAAAGCGAGTCTTTAATACTTTTATCATTTTTAATAGTAAAAACATCTAAAAAGTTTTGAAATTCTAAATTTTCTTCTTCATATAATTCTTGAAAGACTTCTTCCATAAATTCTTCTTTTAAAATACTTATAATACTGCCATCAATAATTTGTAAATTACTACTAACATTTAAAATATCATTATATTTTTTAACTAAAGATAAAGTATAAGAATCAAACGTCGTAATATAAGCACTTTCTAGTAATCCTAAATTATCTTGTAAAGAGGCTTCTTTATTTATTTTGGCTCTAATTCTTTCTTTCATTTCTCCGGCGGCTGCATTCGTAAAAGTTAAAATTAAAAGTTCATTTATTTTGATACCTTCTTTTAATTTTTCGATAACTCTTTCAGTTAAGACTGCGGTTTTACCCGAACCAGCTCCCGCAGAAACAATAATATTTTTCCCCTTCTCTTTAATCGCTTGGAGTTGTTCTTTAGTCCACTTTGGCATTGTTTTCACCTCCTAAATAATTTAAATTAGCTACTTCCTCTAAGATGACATAATCGGCTTCTTTCTTATAACAGATATCTCCAAAAGGACAATATAAACACCCTACATCCTTTCCATAACCAATTTTTTTCGGATTAATCGGAAATTCAGCTTGTAAGATCTTAGTTATATCATCATCAATAATATTTTCTGTTAAATTAATTAAATTAGTAATTTTTTCATTACTTAAAACCTTACTATAAGAATAAAAATTACCATCATTTTTCATCTTTAAACTTTTAATGAAATGGCTATCCATATAATGCTTATCAAAACAAGCTAAAACATGAGGATTAGCATTAGAATACCCTTTTAATTTTAATGCCTCTTTTTGAGCACTTTCGTAGTCATCACTTCTTTTTAAATCTTTATCTAAAATATGTTCTAAATAGAAGCCCGCAAATAAAGGCTTTGCAAAAAGATGAGATTTGGAAACTAAATAAAGATAAATCGGAAGTTGCAAAGATAAACCATATAAAGCATAGTTAATATCACTTTCAATTTTCCCTGTTTTATAATCGACGATAGCTACAACGGTCTGATCATCTTTCTTTTCATATAAAATTTTATCAATAATGCCCACAAAGTGAATCGGAATATCTCTACTTTTATCAATACTTAAATATTTTTCATGATACTCTTCCCCTAATAAAATTTCTTCTTTTTGTTCTCGTAAATAATTGATAACAAATTCCATGTCTTTCATAATTTTAGTAACATAAAATTTTTCTTTAGCATCTAATATTTTTTCTTTTTCTCTTAAATAATTATCTACTTCTTTAAAGATACTTCCTCCCTTATTTAAGCATTTCTCTAAAACATCATGAAATAAAGAACCAATAAAAGTATCAAAGGTTTCTAAAAAGGGGTTTAAATGTAAAATATTTTCTAAATAATACCGAAAAGCACATTTATTATAATTATTTAAAGAACTATAAGATAAAGTTAGTCCTCCTTTTAAATAATCTTTTAAACTATCTTCATTTAAACCTTTATAAGAATTATCATAAGTTTTATAAGTAAAATCAGCAATATTATTTTTATATAAACCTAAGTCAGGATGAACATTACCATATTTAGCCATTTCATCAAGATATTTAGCATATTTTATTTTATCATTTAAATAGGAATAACTAAGGGTTTCGTCTTTTTCATCATGTCTTTCTTCTAAAGAAAGTAAAGACATTAAACTAGAAGGAAAAGCCTCCCCTTTATTATCTTTTAATTTATAAGTTATCACTAAATTTTTCAGACTTTTAATTTTAGCAATCGTTTTTATTTTTAAATTTTCATTATAATCTTTCGTTTTATAAAGAGCTACTTCATCCTTTAAAAAATCCGTAATATAATCTTCATCTTTTTTATATTCTGGGATACTACCCGCATTAAAGTTCATTAAGAAAACATAAGAAGAGGGCGAAACATAATCGGAAACTTTAATTAATTCCACATAGTTTTCGAAAACAAAATTATCTAAATAAGTATTTTTAAATTCTTCATAAACTAAATCATAAAGAAGATTGTTATCACATACAAAAGCATACTTATTTAAAATATTAATTATTTTAGTTTGAATTTCTTCATTCATATTTTCGATAATCTTATCTTTAACATCTATTCCCTTTTTTAAAGCCTCTAAAAATGGTAAAACTCCTTCATAACCTAATAAATTAATTCTAGAAGGTATTTTTACCGGAATATGAAAAATTGCAAATATTCTTTCCAAAGCATCATAATAATCTTCCGAAACATTCATTAATTTAATTTGGTTTAAACTAACCCCATCTAAAATTAATTTGCTTATTTTTTCGGCTACAAAGGTAATTTCCGCTTCAATATTTGCTAAAGCCCAAACATATTTTAAATTGTTTTCCGCTTTTTCTTTTGCTATTTCAGCTCCTAAAGTGCGAAAAGTTTCTTCTTCATATTTTTCTAAAGTTAAATAACCTTTTACTTTTATTTTTTTATCCTTTAAATAATCTTTAAATAAAGGATTATAAATTAATAATTTTTTTTGATCTAAATCCTCTTTTAAATTTTTTAAAAACTGTAATTTCGGATGATGATATTCTTTATTTTCTAAAAAGAATAAATTTTGTAAATACATCTTAGCTAGGGAAACTTTAACGTTTAACTTTTTGGTTACATAAGCAATGGCCTCTTCATTATAAGTAAAGAAATATTCTTGGAAAAATTCCTTCTTAGTATAAAATTTGACATCAGAAAAAGGATGACTTTGCATCATTTTGGTTAAAATACTCATTTTATAACTATCTTCACAAATAATAATTTCTGTAGCCAAAATTAGTTTCCCTTACCTTTCTTCTAATTTTTCATATTCCTCTAATAAATTTAAGACTTCTTCTTTAGTTTTAGCCTTACATAAAGAAAGTTTTAATTCTTTAGTATTAGGTAGCCCCTTTAAGAAATACATAAGATTACTTCGGAGTTCTAAAATGCCAATTACTTCGCCTTTTTCTTTGACTAATTCTTCCGTAAAATACCGCATCATTTCTATTTTTTCCGCTCTTGTTACTTCTTTGGGAGGGATACCTTTTTCGATATAATCAAGACAATTTTTAAAAATCCAAGGATTACCTAAAGCTCCTCTTCCAATCATGACGGCTTGACATCCACAATAATCTAACATTTTTTTAGCGCTATAGCAATCCGTAATATCCCCATTACCAATAACTGGTATCTTAACACTTTCCACTACTTTTTTGATTTCGTCTAAATGAGCCTTACCCGAATAGCCTTCACTTCTGGTTCTCCCATGAACAAAGATTGCTTTGGCCCCTTCTTCTTCACAAATTTTAGCAATTTCGGAAGCATTAATACTTTTCTCATCCCAACCTAAACGCATTTTAACAGTGACTGGAACTGAAACACTTGCCACAACACTCCGGACAATTTGCCTTACTTTTTCGCTGTCTTTTAAAAGACTACTTCCCGCTTTACTTCTAATAGCAATTTTGGGAACGGGACATCCCATATTAATATCAATAATATCAGGATGCATATA
>CANQLN010000056.1 GCA_947624695.1 uncultured Bacilli bacterium | reverse complement strand
GATTATGCTTTAGGTGGACTTTCGAATAATGTTTTTTATTCAACTTATACTTATTATATTCCTAATAAAGAGCAATTAATTAATGAAGTAGAAAAAGTTTTAAACGAAACTTAAAAAGATGATATTGAGCATCAATTCGATTAAAAGTTGTAGATATCTACGACACTCGCTCCACGTTGAATTCTTTCGAACCATTATGGCTCGTTTTTTTATGCTTGAAAAGTTGCCAAATAATAAATTGATAAAATAATTTTCTATAATTTGATTAAAAAAAACAATGACCGAAAAGTGACCGAAAATATTGATGAAATTGTTATACTAATATTAGTGATAATTTATGTATATAGAATCTGGAACATTAGAATTAAAACAAGAACTTACTAAAATATTAAAAAAGAAATTGTTGCATTTGCTAATTCAAAAGGTGTTTTCAAAATATTTAACATTTTATTCCTAGGCTATTTGTCTATACCATAAAGGAAATTTCGCATAAATTATAAGTGGGAGAATAATAATTATTTTCCTAAAAAAGGAGACATTAATATGCATGATAAATTAATAGTCATCATTGTCTTTCTTATAACTATTCTAACCATGACAGTGGGTTATTCAACTTTTGCCACTGACTTAAATATAGATGGAAATGCGGAAATTATTGGGGAATGGAATGTTCGCATCGCGGACATTAAACCGATAAGTGTCCCTAAAGGATGTGATGCCGGTACTCCTACTTTTTCTGATACCAAACTAAAATTTGAAGCTAAATTAAATAAACCGGGCGATGAGATAATTTATGAAGTTACTATTGAAAATGTTGGCACTATTGATGCGAAATTACAAACCGTCGTCTTTTTAGAAGAACCGGAAGGAACCGAAGCCATCAACTATGAAACGACATCTCTTTCGGAAAACCTCAATGTGGGTGAAAAAACAACTTTTAATATCATTGTTACTTATTTAGATGTTCCAACACCACCAACTAAAACTACCAAAACTTTAACAGGCATTATTGAATATGTCCAAAACTAAATTATTGGTAATTTTAATCATCTATTCTCTTACTAATATTATTTTTACTAGTAATGATGTTAATATTTATTTCAATTACTTTAAAATAACTTTTTGGCTTATCTTTTTATTTAATAACTATTACCCTCTAATTCAAAATATTAAAACTAAAAAAGAAGTAAAAATTGCTTTAATTATTTCCTTAATTTTTATCTTTTTTTACTTTGCCAGTGGTTTTACTTTTGGCTTTATCAAAAGCCCTTATAACCATTCTTTTATTCAAATACTTAAAAATATTTTAACAACTTTAATTCCTATCTTAGGAATAGAAATTATGCGTTATCAGTTAATTAAAAATAATCGTCATAATAAAAAACTAATTATTTTCATAACAATTTTAATATTCCTCTCTGAAATAAATATAAAAGTTATTTTTGTTCTTAATAAAACGCAACTATTTCATAACTTAGTCTCTATTTTTATTCCTCTTTTATTTCGCCATAGCTTATTTACTTATCTTTCTTTAAATACTAACTATTATTTACCTTTAGTAATTAGAATAATTGATCAAATAATTATTTTAACATTACCTATAATTCCTGATAATAATTGGTATATTAAAGGGTCTTAGAAATTATTAAAGTTATGATTATCTATTTTCTTTTTAAATATTTTATTTTTCCCCAAAGAAAAATAAAGAAGAAAAAAACTATCTTAACTTATATTTTATTTTTAGGCATAGCTATCTTAATTGTTAGTTTTAAAATGGGCCTTTTTAAATACGAATCGATTGCTATAATTTCTAATAGTATGAGTCCCACATTTACAAGAGGAGACTTAGTAATTTATGAAAAAGATTCTCCCATTACAAATCAAGATATTATCATTTATCAAAGTGACGATAAAATAATTGTTCACCGCGTCTTAACTCAAAACAACAATTATTACATTACTAAAGGAGATGCTAATAATAGTCATGATCTAAACAAAATAACAAAAAAAGATATAAAAGGGGTTTATAAATTTCATCTTAAATATTTAGGTTTTCCTGCCATCTGGTTAAAAGAATTTTTAGATAAGGAGGCAAATTAAATGAAACAAACGAAATTGCTAACTTCCTTAATTATTATATCTTTCTTAAGTTTTCTCATTTTTTTAACTAAATCTATAATTAATACTAATATTAATCCCTCTTCTTATATAGTTAATAATAAAACAAACTATCAAGTTATTTTAAAAGATAATGACTATTTTCAAGAAGAAACTGATTATTATGTTTCTAAGGCTATTAAAGAAGTTTTAGTTAATTTTGACTATGAACTTAATAATCAAAATAGTAAAAATATTTTATATTCTTATACAATCGATGCTACTTTAAAAGGACTCGCCGATAATGAAACAAAATTAGTGTGGCTTCAAAAGAAAAATTTAGAAAAAGAAAATAATTTAAAAGAGTCAAAAATAAAAATAGAGAAAAACTACCCCATCGATTATGATTATTATGTTTCTTATGTTAAATCTTTTGAGAATACTTATAACTTAAAAATAGATGCCTTTTTAGAAATTAATTTAACTATCAAAAGTAATGATAAAAAAATAGATACTTATATAAAAGTAACTATTCCTATTAATGATAAAGTAAGTGAAATAACTATTAATGAAGATAAAGAATTCTTAAATAATAAGAACACTAATTATGATTATGTTTTAACATTTATCTTTTTAATCTTATTTATCATTCTTATTATTTTCCGAAATAAACCAAAAAATATTTTAAAAGAATATCAAGATGCCATTATTAAATTATCGAAAAAACCAAATCTTGATAATCTTAATTTAATAGTTTTAGATAATTTAAAAGATGTATTTCAAATTTTAGAAGATAATAATACATTAATTTTTAATTATCAAAATAATTATTATTGTTTTATTAATAATATAGTTTATTTATATTCCTCATAATTATTTCTTCATCCACATATACATCCCAGCATCAATCGTATCTTTAATTTTAAAGCCAAATTTTTCATAAAAAGGACTTTTGCCTTTAGCAGCTAGTAATTGAAACATTACTTCTTCACCATCTTCTAAAGTATCTTTCAAACGTTTAATTAAATTTTCAATCATTAAGGTGCCAATGCCTTGATTTTGATATTCTGGTCTTACAACCACATCTGCTAAAAAAGCAAAATAGCCTTGATCTGTTATAAGCCTTGCCATTCCTACTGGTTTATTAGAAATGACATATTTAACCGTGAAACTATTTTCGAGACTTTTTTGAAGTAACCTCTTTGAGGGACACTTCCAATCCACAGATGCCGCAATAGAAAGATATTCTTCATAAGTTAAATTATTTTCCTCTAACAATTTAATCACCCATTTATATTATAACAAATTTATTTCTTTTTTTCTTCTTTAATAAATATCGGTTGTCTTAAGTTGTTACTCTTAGTTCTTTCAATATATTTTACTTGCACCATTATCGTTGGTTTAAGATAGTTAATATTAGGAAATTCTTCTGTAAAAGGAGAATTTTTTAAAGTCTTTAATTTTTGTAATTTGGTATATAAAGAATTTTTCTTAGCCATATTAACTTTCCCAATTAAATGAAATTCCTTATTTTGATACTCTCCTAAATAAAGAGTGACAACATAATTTTTCAAAATATCTTCATAACCCCCGACTAAAAAAGATTTTCTTTGATAATTTTTAATTTTAATCCAGTTATCACACCTTATATTAATTAAGTATTCACTATTTTTTCTTTTGGCAATTATTCCCTCTAAATTAGCTTTTTTAACTTCTTTAAAAAGTTTTATTCCTTCTCCTTCAATATATTTGGTTTTCATAAAAATATCATTATCGGGATACTTACTTAAAATTTCTTTTCTTTTTAAAAGTGGCTCTTTTGTTAAGTCTTTTCCTTCATATAAAATATCAAAACAAACAAAGACTACCGGATTACTAAGAGATGCTTCTTTTATTTTTAAAGCATTTTTTAAATGAGCTCTTTCTTGAAGTTTGCCAAAGTTAGGTTTACCATTTTCAAATACTACTATCTCCCCATCAAAAATGGTTTCTTTTGTTACTAACTTTTTTAAAAATTGCAGTTCTGGGTAAAGATAAGAAACATCGATTAAATTTCGACTTTGAATAATAACTTTCTTGGGGCTTGCAAAAATTAAGGTTCGATGACCATCAAATTTTATTTCAAAAAGATAATCATTAGACTTAAAGGGTTTCTCTATTTCTTCTAAAAGCATAGGTCCCCATTTTTTATTTTCCCAAATATTCATTTCTTTTTTAAACTCTTTTCTAAAGCTTCCATTAAATCATTAATTTGACTTTTATTCTTTTTCTTAACATTTTTAATTTCCTTCCCATTTAATTTATCACAAATAGCCTCTCTTATATTATTTTGATATTCATCTTGATATTTATCTGGTTCAAATTTACCACTTCGCTCTTCGATTAATTTAATCGCTAATTCTAATTCTTTCTCATTTGCATTACTACTTTTCAAATCATCAGGTACCATTACTTCTTCTTTAAAAAATAAAGTAGTCATAACTATTCCATATGAAGCAAACCTTAAAATACAATAATAAAATTTACTCCCAATAACGGTTTTAGCTAAAGCCACCTTTTTGGCCTTTTTTAAAGCCTCACAAAAAAGATTATAGGCCTTACTTGTTTTTTCGGTTTCTAAAACATAACTCCTTTCAAAATATATAGGGTCAATATCTTTAATATCAATAAAAGATACAATTTCAATTTCTTTTTCATTTTCCGGCTTTAATTTATTTAACTCTTCTTTGGGAAAGGTTAAATAACGATCTTTTTCATATTCGTAACCTTTAATAATATCTTTTTCTTTAACTTCACTCTTACAATGATTACAATATTTAATATAATGAATTCTATTTAAACACTTTTTATGAAGTTGATTAAAAGATGTATCATTATCTTTTATTAAAGGGTTCATTACAACCGGAATATTTACTAAACCAAAAGAAATATTACTATGAATATTAGGCATAACTTTTTCACCATTTTTAGTATTTCCTTTCTAAATTATTTTTATGTATCTAACACCCAAATAGAAAAAAATACATAAACTAAAAAAGGAGGAATGATAATGGAATACGATTATCAATTTGGCAATAATTATTACAAATATGGAAAAGATATGGGTATCAAAAGTACAGTTTATAAAATTTTGGCTCCAGAACAAGAGCAAGACGGACAACCGGCGATGGAATATGAAATGAATCCCTTACCTATATTCGATAATCCGGAATATAAGGGAAGTGGCAAGTTAAAAGATAAAGTAGCCATAATTACGGGTGGCGATAGTGGTCTTGGTAGAAGTGCCGCCATCTTCTTTACTAAAGAAGGCGCTAAAGTAGTTATTCCTTACTTTGATGAAGATAAAGATGCGGAATTTACGAAAAAGTATATTGAAGCCCTTGGAGGCGATTGTCTTTTAATAAAAGGTGACTTAAGAAATCCCGAATTTTCTAAAGAAATAGTGGAAAAGACTTTAGCTAAATATGGCAAAATTAATATTTTAGTTAATAATGCCGGTGTTCAATATCAACAAGATAGTTTAGAATGTATCTCTAATGAGCAATTAGATAAAACCATGAAAGTTAATGTTTATGGAATGTTTTATTTAACTAAAGAAGTTTTACCCCATCTTCATAGTAAAGATAGTATTATCAATTTAACTAGTGTAACAACATTCTTTGGCGAACCTCAATTAATCGATTATGTCGCATCTAAAGGAGCGATTGTTGGTTTTACGAGAAGTCTCGCCCGAAGTTTAGCCTTAAAAAATATTAGAGTTAACGCTATTGCCCCAGGTTTTTTCTGGACCCCTTTACAACCAGGCTGTTGGGTTAAAGAAAAAATACCATCTTTAGGAAGTGATGCGGCCATGGCAAGAGGAGCAATGCCTTATGAACTAGGTCCTACTTTTGTTTTTCTAGCTAGTGATGACTCTAGTTATATGACTGGTCAAGTAATGCATATTAATGGCGGCCAAGTAATGGCTTAAAAAAAATTAAGTTCTCCCTTTGAACTTAATTTTTTATTATTCTAATTCTCTTTAACACCCTCAATTACAAATGGATTAGATAAGGAACCAGCACCCGATAATTTTAAGTCATTAGTACTAATATAGAAGACTGGGCGAACCGAATATGCGCCGCTGATATCAAGTTGATCCACAAGGCCACCAGACTGGACACTCCACGCATTACCAATATTCACTCGCGACATAGTCCATTCAACCGAATGAGGCGGGTCTGCTTCTGATGTGCTTAAATCAGCTGTATCATTGTTGCTTAAATACATCCAACTGGTTTTACATTTTCCGTACTCACTAGAACCTGCAAGATAATTACACTTTAAATTATCTGCTCCCCCGTTTGCTGTTCCCGCTAAATAATAATCACTTGCGTATATTAGCCCTATTTTTGTATTTGACAACGTTCCATGATTACTTCCATTTGTTATGGCTATTTTCTCATTTTGATATGCTTGTAAACTTGTTGTTGATGCATCAAATCCTGAACTGCTATATGCTATATCTCCATAGC
>CANQLN010000055.1 GCA_947624695.1 uncultured Bacilli bacterium | reverse complement strand
GGGGCAAGAAAAGCTTTATCGGAAACTTTAACAGCCACAGACTTAAATGCTGTAAATGCATATAATACTAGAAATACAAATTTTTTAGGGTTACCCGTGGGGCCAATTTGCAATCCAAGCGAGGATTCTATTAAAGCGGCTTTAAACCCTAGTGATGATGATTATTTATATTTTTATGCTGATAAGAATGGCAAATTACATTTTGCTAAAACAAATTCTGAATTTCAAGAACTCATAAGATTATATAGTTAGGTGGTAATATGAAAGAAAAAATCCTGGAAATGGAAAATTATGCACAGGAGAATAATGTTCCTATTGTGGAGAAAAAAACAATCGCGTTTATTATGAAATATATTAAGGAACATAATGTAAAGAATGTTTTAGAAATAGGTTCCGCTATTGGATATTCGGCTATTTTAATGGCTAGTAGTAAAGAAGATGTAATGGTTACAACTATTGAAAGAGATGAAACTAGATACATGGAATGCCTTAAAAATGTGAAAAAATGTGAAATGGATAAGAAAATTAATGTGGTTTTTCAAGATGCTTTAGATGTTAATTTATCCGAAGAAATTCAATATGATTTAATTTTTATTGATGCGGCTAAAGCCCAAAATATTAAGTTTTTTGAAAAATATAAATATTTCTTAAAAGATACCGGAGCTATTATAACTGATAATTTAAAATTTCATGGTTATGTCGGTAAAAGTAAAAATATTGAAAGTAAAAACTTAAAAAGTTTAGTTACTAAGATTGAAGATTATATTACTTATTTACAAGAAAATTCTGAATTTGAAACCAAATTTTATGATATTGGTGATGGTATTTCCGTAAGTGTACGTAAAAATGAAAAATAATAAAATATTAATTACTATTAATAATTTACATGATATAGAAAATTTAAAAGAATTAGGTATTGAAAAGTTTGTTTTTCCTTTAAAAGACTTTTGTGTTGGGATACCTAATACTTTTTTAATTTCTGAAATTCCTTTCGATATCCGTTCTTTTAGTTATCTTTATTTAAATAGAGTTTTAGATAACACGGGAATTGATAATTTTAAATTACTTAAAGAAGTTGAAAGTTTTAAAGGAATTATCTTTGATGATTTAGGAATTATTCCTTTAATTAAAGATTTAAAATTAGAAAAAATTTTATATTTAAGTCATTTTAATACTAATAAAGAAAGTATTAAAATTTATTTGGAATATGTGGATTCAGTTATAATATCATCGGATATTACCAAAGAAGAAACAGAAGAAATAGTAACATCTATACCAAATGTTTCTTTATTTGTTTTAGGCTATCCGATGGCGATGTATTCTAGAAGACTATTAATAAATAACTATGTGACATTTCATCATTTAGAAAAAGAAAACCCTTTAGTAATTAAAAATAGTAATCAAGAATTTTTAGTATATGAAAATGAATATGGAACTTGTTTTTATCATAAACCTGTATTTAATGGTTTATCTTTAAGAAATTTAGATTGTAAGTATTATTTTATTTCAGCGGCATTTTTAGATATTAAAGATGTTGTTAGTCTTTTAAATGGCGAAAATAAGATGGAAACTGATACAGGATTCTTAAATAAAGAGACTATTTATAAATTAAAGGGGGAATCTAAATGACAGAGTTATTAGCGCCCGCTGGTGATTTAGAAAGATTAAAAATAGCCCTTTTATATGGAGCTGATGCCGTTTATATTGGAGGCAAAGATTATAGTTTAAGAGCTAATGCCAAAAACTTTAGTGAAGATGATCTTAAAGAGGCAACTTCTTTTGCGCATAATTTAGGAAAAAAAGTGTATGTGGCGGTCAATATAGTTTTTCATGATAAAAATTTAGAAGGTTTAGAAGAATATTTAAAATATTTAAAAAGTATTGATGTTGATGCCGTCATTGTTAGTGATATTATTGGGGTTAAAATGGCTCATGAGATAGGTTTAGATATTATTTTATCTACACAAGCTAGTACCTTAAATTATTCCGCCATTTCTTTTTGGCAAAGTTTAGGTGTCAAAAGATTTGTCTTGGGAAGAGAAGCCACGAGAGAAGATATTATTCGCATTAAAAAAGAAACCAATGCTAGTTTAGAGTGTTTTATTCATGGGGCGATGTGTACTTCCATCAGTGGAAAATGTGTGTTATCAAATTACTTAACTGGAAGAGATTCTAATCGGGGTGGCTGCGCCCAAATTTGTCGGTGGGTTTTTGAAACTAATAATGTTCCTTTTACATTTATGAGTAAAGATTTAAATATGGTTTCCTACCTTGAAGATATGATTAATATTGGGGTTGATTCTTTTAAAATAGAAGGCAGAATGCGCTCAGTTTATTATCTTGCGACGGTTATTATGTGTTATCGAAAGATTATTGATAAGATTAGTAATAATACTTTAACTGATCAAGATAAAAAATATTATGAATTAATTTTAGACCGTGTAGCTAATCGGGATTCTGTTCCGCAATTTTATCAAAAATTTCCGGGACCTAATGAAAGTTATTTTCAAGACCGAGAAGAAGTAAGCAATCAAGACTTTTTAGGAATAGTCTTAGATTATGACGAAAAAAATAAAGTAGTTAAAATTGAAGAACGAAATTATTTTAAAATTGGTGATGTTGTCGAATTTATTGGTCCTAATATGGAAGAAATAACATATACTATAGAAAGCATTAAAGATGAAGATGGTAATTTAATCGAGGTTGCGAGACATCCGCAAATGATTGTCTATTTAAATGTTTCGTTTAAATTGCCTCCATATGCGATGATGCGACTAAAAATATTTGACAAAAATAAAGTTTTATAGTATTATTTTGTAAGTCATAAAAAGGAGAGATTTTTAAAGTGAAAAAAGAAGATTTATTCGAACTAACTGCTGAAGGTTATTTAGAGTTAGAGAATGAGTTAAATGAACTTAAAAATGTAAAAAGAAAAGAAGTAATTGCCGCTTTAAAAGAGGCTAGAGCTATGGGCGATTTATCAGAAAATGCTGATTATGATGCCGCTCGTAATGATCAAGCCCAAATTGAAGCTAGAATAAAAGAATTAGAATACAAACTAGAACATAGCGAAATTGTCGATTCTAAGAAAAAGGGTGGAAGCATTGGAATTGGTTCAGTAGTTACCATTAAAGATGAAGATGGTGATGAAGAAGAATACAAAATTGTATCTTCTGTAGAATCAGACCCTTTCAACAATAAAATATCTGTTGAAAGCCCTATTGGAATGGCTATTAAAGGTCACAAAAAAGGCGACCAAGTTTTAGTCGAAAGTCCTAATGGGGGATACAATATTACTATTTTAAAAGTAGCCTAAATTTTTAGGCTTTTTTTCTTGCAATAATTATTTTCATACTTTATAATAGAGTCTCGTTAGGAAAATTGTTATGAGCTATATTGATGATTGGGAATTTACAAAATTTTATAATAGTAGAGAAATAACGGAAAGTTTTTTAAATGATTTAATTAATTTACCCGATTATTATACTATTTCTATTAATAATATTGGTGAAACGGAAGATGAGTATTTAGGAAATATTCGAAAGTTACTGGAAAAATTATTAAATTTAG
Organism: uncultured Bacilli bacterium; assembly: GCA_947624695.1. GTDB lineage: Bacteria > Bacillota_I > Bacilli_A > RF39 > UBA660 > SIG200. The sequence goes on along the minus strand of CANQLN010000055.1, from coordinate 3,382 downwards.
GTAAAAGAAATGAAGTAAAATTTTCCTTTTCTTCTTTTAATTTAATGAATAAAAATTATATTAATAGTTTATTAGCAAAATATCCTTATGTAACTTTAACGCATGATAATCTTCATAGTCGCTTTACATCTTCTGAATATTTAGATTTTTATCATGAATTAACTAATTTTTTAAAACCGCTTATCTTAAAGAGACAGGAGAAAAATTTAAGTCCTTTAGAATTATATACGCTAATATATAACGAAGTCGTTAATTACCGGGAATATCAAAGTTATCCCGATGATTATCCTAAAGAATTAGATGTTCTTCAAAATATTTTTTCTTCCCCTTATTTTGTCTGTCGCGATTTTGTTAAACTTTTGGTTTGTTCTCTTAGTTATATGGGAATACCTGCCTCGATGGTTATAGTCAACATCGATGAATGGCAAAAAGGAAAATTAATTCCCTTGTGTCATGCCAGAAGTCTAGTTAGAATAGTTGATCCTAAATATGGCTTAGATGGCTACTACTTAAGTGATCCAACTTTTGATGAAGAAGAAAGATTTTCCCATGCTTTAATTCCTTTTCGGGATACAACGATTGAAAATGAACTGCAAAGATTAAATTTTCTTGATTTGTTTTTCGATATTAAAAGCCGTGAAGAATTTGCCTTAAAAATGCAATTTTTATTTTCTAAAGTTAAAACGCCTATCAAGATTTTCATTATGTTTTTACGGGAGATAAAACCTCTAGATACGGAATTTTATAGTTATCTTTATAATAAATATGGTCATTATGATGCCACCGGTTTTCCTTTTACAGAATTTTTGGAAGATGTTTACAATTATTTAATTATAAGAACCAATCAAGATATTGATATGGACAAAATTATGGAAGCTTATATGACGGGGCGAATGGGTAATCCTTTAGATTTCGAAGGAGTTAAAAAATTAGAAAGATTAAAAAAAGAAAATGCTTTAGCCAAATACCATTTTTTCTGGGATTTTTGGCCATATGATATGAATCATAAAAAAGTTAATTAAAAGGAGAGAGAGTAAATATGAAAAAAACAAAATTAGCAAGTGTTAGCATTCCAAGTCCAAAATTAAGATTATTTTTAAGAGAATGGTTAGGTTATATTGTCGTAACGGAAGAAGAATTAAATAATATTGTAGCCAAAGTTTTAAGTCAAATTTTTGGTTCCTCAACTTATATTTTATCTAACCCCCAAATCCATTATTATGATAATTTCCATACGATTAGTTTTTTAGTGAAAGATATTAAAGAAGATAGTACCTATCATTTAGAAGCCACTTTTAATGATGAGGGTGAAAACACTTTAAAAGTCCAAAATGGTAAAATGGTTCAAGAATACACTTTAAAAGAAGATTTTTATTTAGTTCCCAAAATAAATGAAAAGCAAAAGTCTTTTTGTAAAGTTGATTCGCATGGGAAAGGAAATTATTATGAAGCTTTGATAGAAGAAGATGATACTACAACCAAAATTGAAATTACAACTTTAAATAAAGGCCGTATCAATAATTTAATCGATATTCAAGGTTTAGAAGAATCTTTAATGGGAGAAGCCCTTTGGGGATTATCTCTTGGCAATATAATACAAGATATTTTTTATAATAGTTTTCAAGCGGAAAACTTTAAAAGATTAAGAATTACTATTTCGGTTTTTAATAAAGAAGAAAAATTTCAAGCGGTTATTTATAATGGAGTTATGTGTAAAGTTAAGACAACATTTAACAATCAAAAAGGCTATCATTTTGCCCAAAAAGAAGAAACCGCTGTTCCTTGGAATTTTTCCGGTATTGAATTTGTAGGAGTTGGCGAGCAAATAAAACCCGCGATGAAATCCTTACAAAGAATTAAAAATAATAAGTAATTTCTTGCTAAATTAAGATATTCATAATATAATATAGAAGTATTTGAAAGAAGGGATTATATGAAAAATGTCCATGAAATTGAAATAAAACTTGAAGGAGAAAAATGGACTAAGTGTTTAGATAACGCTTTTAAAAAACAAAATAAAGAAGTTAAAATTGATGGCTTTCGTAAGGGAAGTGCCCCTAAAGAAATTTTCTTAAAGAAATTTGGTATTGAATCACTATATCCAGATGCCGTTAATGAAGCCATTAATGTTGCATATAAAGAATTACTTGATAAAAATGATTTAACACCTGTTATTGAACCAAGTGTTGATGTTACAGGTATTTCTGATGGCTCTGTTATTTTTAAATTTACTATTATAACTAAGCCAGAAATTAAATTATCTTCTTATAAAAAATTAGGAGTTAAAAAAGAAGAAGCAAAAGCTACTAAAGAAGAAATAGACCATGAAATTGAACATTTAAGAGAAGATTTAGCCGAAATAGTAGTTAAAGAAAATGGTGAAGTTGCCGAAGGCGATACTGTTGTAATTGATTTTGATGGTTTTGTTGATGGCAAAGCTCTAGAAGGTGGTAAAGGTGAAAATTATCCTTTAGAAATTGGTTCTCATACTTTTATTCCGGGTTTTGAAGAAGGATTAATTGGGAAGAAAACTGATGAAGAAGTTACTCTAGAGTTAAAATTTCCTGAAAATTATGTTCAAGATTTAAAAGGCAAAGATGTTACATTTAAAGTAAAAATTCATGAAATTAAAACTAAAGTCTTACCAGAAATTGGCGAAGAATTTTATCAAGATTTAGGTTTAGATACAGTTAAGACTAAAGAAGAATTTGAAAGTGAAGTTAAGAAGACTATCATTGATCGTAAAAAACAAGAAAATGATGATAAATTTATTGAAGATTTACTTGCCAAAGCTTCTGAAAATTTAGAAGTGGAAATTAATCCGGAAATAATTGATGCCGAAGTTCATCGGATGATTGAAGGATTCCAACGTCAATTAAAAATGCAAGGTGTTTCTTTAGAACAATATTATGAATTAACCGGATCTTCTCATGAAGATATGCATAAACAAATGGAGCCTGAAGCTATTAAAAATTTAAAGGGCCGTTATGTAATAGAATATATTGCTGATAGTGAGAAAGTTGATTTTACCGAAAAAGAGGTCGAAGCTAAAGCTAAAGAAATGGCTGAAAATTATGGTATTAAATTAGAAGAATTAATTCAAGCCTATGGTTCACTGGAAGTAGTAAAATATGATATGAGAATGCATAGAGCGTTAGAAATCTTAAAAGAAAGTAATGAATAGTTGCTAAATACAGCAACTTTTTCTTTTTTTGGAAATATGAATAATCAAATAATAAAAATTGAGAAAGAAAATTTAGTATATGAAGTAAGAGGAAAAAAGGTAATGCTAGATAGTGATCTAGCGAAATTATATGAATGTAAGAATGGAACAAAGTCAATAAATTTAATAGTAAAAAGAAATGAAAATAAGTTTTCAAGT
>CANQLN010000054.1 GCA_947624695.1 uncultured Bacilli bacterium | reverse complement strand
AGTATAATGGAAAAGAATTAGATTCAAAAGCAGATGTGGTAGGAATACCAGGCATACATATAGAAGTTAAGAGGGTAGAAAATCTCAATATACATCAAGCAGTAGAACAAGCAGTAAGAGATAATCATAATATTGATATTCCTATAGTAGCACATAGAAAGAATAAGAAACCTTGGTTAATAACAATGTTGGCTGAGGATTGGTTTAGATTATTTTATGGGGAGGTAGATGATAATGAGTCTTCAAAAGAAGATGAGGGACGAAAAGGATAAGAAAGTATTATATGAACATTTTGGGGTAAAACCTAAACATAGATGTCCTACTTGTCATAGATTTACTTTGTTTAATCATTCAGACCCTAAGTTGAAAGAATATAATGGTTGTGTAATGTGTTTTCTAATTGCTGAAACTAAGAAGGAGAAGATGGAAGATGGCGAAAGAAAAAGTTCTTGATGATGAAATATCTAGAAAAAGTAAAGTCATAGAAGAAGTAGTTTTTGAAATAGTAAATGAATACACAAAACCATTAGATAATATAATGAAAACTTGTAGAGATATCTTTAATAGCGAAGAAAAGATAAATAACATAGAACTTGAAGATTTATTAACTCAATTACCATCAGCTCTATACTTTGTAAATGAAGGTCAAGAGTTAATAGGCATTAGAGAAGATATTTCTAAGATGGTTAAGATGGAAAATTATAACTTAGCAAGGCAAAAGGCAACTGGTACTATTGCTGATAAGAATACTGAGGCAGAAATGTCAGTAGTATCAGAAGAATTGAATAGAGTTATTTATCAAAGAGCATATAAGATGATAAAGAGTAAGGTTGAAATGGGACAAGAAATGATAGCAAGTCTCAAGAGAGTATTTGATGCCAGAATGAAAGATTATGAATTATCAGGAGGTATTCGAGGATGAGTAGATTAGATGAGTTAATTAAAACTATCAATAAAGAATATAAAGAAGAGATAATGTTTAAAGGTGATAACTCTAATTTAGTTAAATATGAATTAGTTCCATTTAGTAGTCCAAGATTAAACTATATGATGTATGGTGGTTTACCTATGGGTAGAATGATTGAGTTTGCTGGCGCAGAAAAATCAGGTAAAACTACTACAGCATTAGATATGGTTAAGAATTGTCAAGCAAAGTTCGAGGAAGAATATCAATTCGCATTATCTAAGAAAACAATAAACCAAGCAAGTATTGTTAAAAGAAGAGTATGTTTTATAGATGCTGAAAATACATTCGATGTTGAGTGGGCTGAAAAATTAGGCGTAAATGTAGAAGAATTGATACTTATTAAACCTCAAGAACAATATGCAGAACAAGTATTTGATATTATTAAAGCAGTTTTGGAAACAGGAGAAGTTGGGTTAATAGTATTAGATTCCGTGGCACAATTAGTTAGTAAAACTGCTATGGAAGAAAGTATGGAGAAAAAACAATATGGCGGAATAGCATTGGCACTTACCAAGTTTTGTAATATAGTGGTTCCATTACTTGGTAAATATAATTGTATGTGTATAATGATAAACCAAGTTAGAGAAGATTTAACTAATCCATATAATGAATTTATAACACCAGGAGGAAGAGGATTTAAACATAATTGTTCAGTAAGGTTAATGTTTCAACAAGGTTCATTCATAGATGCTAATAATAAAGAATTAACAAGGGGAGCAGAAAATCCAGCAGGTAATTTAGTTAAGGTAAGAATAGAAAAATCTAAAGTATGTAGAAGCGATAGAAGATTAGGTTTTTATACATTAAACTATTTGAATGGTATAGATTATGTATCTGATACAGTAGATGTACTAATTCAGATGGGGGTAATTATTCAAAATGGTTCTTACTATAATTTAATCAATCCTGAAACAGGAGAAGTAATATATGATGGTAAGATTCAAGGTAGACCAGCTTTAATCAATTTGCTAAGAGATAATGAGGAATTGTTTAAAACATTGAATCAATTTATTTCGTATAATTAAAATAGAGGAGAGATAATATGGATACTAGGAAATACAGTAGAGCACAAGAAGATAGAGTAGCAAAAGCAATAGGTGGAAAAGTAAATGCTAACTCGGGAGCAACTGGTTTTTATAAGGGAGATGTAAGAACTAAGTATTTCCTAGTTGAATGTAAAACATCAACCAAACCAGTTAAATCCATATCCATTAAAAAAGACTGGATAGATAAGTTACAAGAAGAAAAGTTTTCAATGGGTAAAAGTAGAATTGCTATTGGATTTGATTTTGGGGATGGGGATGATTATTTCATCATAGATAAAAGGTCTTTCCAAGAGTATAATAGAATGTTGGAGGGAAATGAAGATGGGTAGTGATGATTTATTAGCAAATCTATTTTCTGAACGGCTAAGTAGAGTTGAGAAAATGATGCGAGATATGAATCATATATGCGATAAATATTATTTGATGTATCAAATATCAAAATATCCACTAAGTAGTGATAGAAAGAACTACAAAGTAATAGTTGGTAAGGTAGTAGATAAAAAGTGGAAGGGCATTAAAAAGTTTGAAGATATGGAACTTGAAGTGGTATTGAAGCATACATTAAAATATTTAGAAGAATATGATTCAAATCACAAAGAATATAATTTAAGAAGAAATGGTGGTGATATGTATATATGAAAGCAATTAGAGTACTAAGTCAAGAACAAGTAAAAAAGTTTGCTGATAACTTTCTAAATCATACTTGTATTCCAAATATCACAAAAGTAGTAAAACCAGAGGATATGCAATTAGTTATGAGTTGCGAAATGTTACAATATTATGGGTTAATTAGATTTCCTTTTCCTATTGAAAGAATAAAAGTATCAACGCTGGAATATTATGCTAATCCCTCTAATCCTGACAGAATGAAAAGATTGGAGCAAGATTTTGGTATTGTATTTAGAGGTAATCACGGAAACCATAGAGCTTGGTTAAGAAGATTTCTTAGAATATTAAGAGCAAACTTTCCGCAATTTGATTACTATCCTGAATCAGAGGAAAAAGAATATACTAGAACTCTTAAAGTAGATAAACTATGTAATGGTAAATACAAACTAAGAAATATTTTCGAGGAGGTAGAAAATGGCACAGCCACTTGCAAATAAATATAGACCTAAAACCTTCGAAGATGTTAGTGAACAAGGTGCTATTAAAACTATAATAGAAAATCAAATCAAGAATAACGATTTAAGAAATGCCTATCTATTTTGTGGAGGTGCTGGTACTGGTAAAACAACTTGTGCCAGAATTGTTGCTAATATGATAAATGAAGGAAAAGGTAATCCAATAGAATTAGATGCAGCATCTAATAATAGTGTTGATGATGTTAGAAGAATTATCAATGATAGTAGATTCAAATCAATTGATAGTAAGTATAAGATTTATATTATTGATGAATGTCATAGTTTATCAAATGCAGCGTGGCAAGCAATGTTAAAGTTATTAGAGGAACCACCTAAGTTTACATTGTTTATATTTTGTACAACAGACCCACAAAAGATTCCTGGTACTATATTAAGTAGGGTGCAAAGATATAATTTCCAAAGAATTAGTAGAGAAGGAATTATAAGTAGGTTGAAATATATTATAAGGGAAGAGAATACAGAAACCGCTCCTAATTACATTATAACATATGAAGAACAAGCAATTGATTATATAGCAAAACAAGCAAGAGGTGGAATGAGAGATGCTATAACAACGATGGATAAATGTTTAGCATATAGTAAAGATTTAACCTTAGCAAATGTTATCAAAGTATTATCAGCAGGAGTAACTCCATATGATTTAGATGCCTTTACATTAGAAATAATAAATAAAAATACTGATGGGGCACTAAGTAAATTAGATAATTTCTATATGAGTGGTATAGATATGGGATTATTAGTTAGTTCCTATTTTGAATTTCTATTGAATGTACAAAAGTATTTAGTGTTACATAGATATGATATATCAAACCTACCAAAAGATATTCTTGATAAATATAGCAACTGTGACCCTAACATTATCAGAAACCTTATTCAAAAATTATTTTCTTTAATAAATGGAAGTAAAGTAGATATGAAAACAATGTTAGAGGCGTGGGTGATAGAAAGATGTATTTAGTAGGTCAAAAAACAAATAAAGAATTGATAGATAATGGTAAACTTGATAATGCTAATTTCATTATAATAAAAGGTCCAAGTAGTTTTGGTAAAACCTATTTAGTTGAATATATAGCAAACCATTATGGGATGTTATATAAAAAGATGGATAATAGTGTAGACCAAATAAGAAAGTTGAATAGAAGTACTGCTAACAGAGGAATAGCTAATGTATTATATCATTTTCCTGATTTTGAGAAATCATCAAATGCAGCGAAAGCCGCATTACTAAAGATATCAGAAGAAACTCCGGAAGGTGGGAAGATAGTCATTACTACCTCTGCATTTAATGTATTACAAACTTTAGTGTCTAGAGCATACAATATGAATATAGCACCTTACAGCAAGGAAGAGGTAGAAGAGTATGCTGATAACTTAGGTTTTGATAAAGCATTATTAGATAAATTAGTAAATGATATAGGTATGAGGTTAACTCCTTCCATATTAGTTAAATATAAAAAGAGAGAAGATATGGAGGAGATAATAACTTTAGCAGAATATTTATGTAACGCTTTGATGCAAGGAATTAAGTTATCTGATATAAGTTTTATTTCAAATAAGTTTTGGAATGATGATTATGAGAAAGTACAAATATTCTTAGAAACAGCATCTTGTATAATAATGAAAAACATTAGACCATCGTATAAATATATTAGTTGCATTGAAGAGACAAAAGTAAGTATAGATAGATATCATATTACTAATTTCAAAAATGAGATACAATCAATGTTAATGGAGATGATATAATGAAGTCGTTAGTTGATTTAAAGAAAGAGTTAAAGGACGGGCAAATAAATCACTTATACATACTTGTTGGGGAAGAGAATTTAATTAGAAAGATATATTATGAAAAAATCGCCGAAATATACGGCAGTATAAAGAGTTTTGATAATGTTCTTGATATTTATAAGGAATTAGAGAGAAAACCTTTATTTCGTATGAAAAATGTCTATTTTTGTTATAATGATTACGACTTCCTAAAACAAAAAGAAAAGGTATTTGAAAGGTTAATATCATTATCCAAGAAAGATGTTGTGGTATTAGTATATGATGAGATACCCGATAAAGGACCATTCAGAAAAGTATTTGAAGACTATATAACATTATTTAGTTATGTAACGACTGATATTGCTATAAAATACATTGGAAAAGAAAATAACAATATAAATCCTAAGTTGGCAAGATTATTCGCATATAACACGTATAACTCGTATAATAGTATTAAGGAAGAAATGAATAAATACAATTACATTACTTCCGGAAATAAAGATGATGCAATAGATGCTATGACTTATGCAACATTATTTTATAACAGGAGAGAAATACCAACTCCAAAAGAATTTGCCAATGCCTTTATTACTGGTGATACCAATAGGTTGGCAGATTATTATAAGATATTGAAGGATAATCAATGTAATATACTTGGTTATATTCCAGAACTATATAATACCATTGTCTTATGTCTATATCTTAAAATATATGGCAAATACGACGGAGGAACAATAGCTTATAATGCTGGCGAATATTGGGGCAGGATTAAAGAGATTAGAGATTTTCGTATAATTTATAACAAGAATGATTTATTGGATATCAGATATCTATTAGATAAGATGGATAAAGATATTCGTATTGGTAGATTAAAGCCGGAGCATTCTTGGGAGTGGTTATTGGGAGTGATTTTATGATAACTGATAAGGATGGAAAACCAATTCTAAGAACTAAATGTATTAGATGTGGTAAGAAATTAAAAACATATAAATCCAAACTAAGAGGTTATGGACCAGAGTGCTATAGAAGGGAGATGGATGAGAAATGCAAGATAACAAGAAGGAAACTACTGTAAAGGAAGAAAAGAAAGTTTTCAATAGACCATTAACTGAACAGCAAGAACAATATTGTATGTTAGTGGCAACACAAGGGATGGAACCATTAGAAGCAATGTTAACCGCTTATCCATCTAGAAAAACATATGCAAGAAATAATCAGTTAATGTTATTAAATAAAATGAAGAAGCATCCTCAAATAACGGCGAGGTTGGAAGAGTTATATAAGGCAATACAAGAACACGAAGTATTGGGAGATGTATATAACTTTGAAAAAGGAGCACAATATCTTAATGAGGAAATAAATAATGCTAAGAAGGCGATTGAAGAAAAAGGTTTTAGTGAAGCAATGCATAGAGTAATACTTACCTCGGTTCAAGAGTTGAATAGAATGTATGGATTTAATTTAATAGATAAAAATGGTAATAGTAAATCAGGAATGAATGTTACATTCATAAATGTAAAGAATGAAGGAGATGTTGTAGTTGAAAGCAAAGAGTGATGTTGGAAGATATGAAGATTTAGTATATGTATTACTAAGTAATTATCCATTTCTTAGAGATGATGTTAATGCTTTATATCTTGCTTGTATTGCAAACATAAGGGGAAGAGAGTATGTAAGGAATACTACCTTATTTGATTTCTTTTCTACTAACCATCCATCATTAGAAAAAGTACCATCAATGGCATCAGTTATTAGATTGAATACTAAATTACAAAAGGAATATGAATTCCTTAGAGGTAAGGATTGGGAGAAGAAGCAAAAGCATTCAAAAGATTATAAGGAGGACCTTGGTTATGGAAAAAGTTATTAAGGTGTTCTGGTTTAATCCGGAAACAAAGAATTATCACGAAGTGATGCTAGATAGTGAAGAAGCGATAATAATATCAAGTTATATTGAATCACTCAAAACTGCTAAGGGTCAAAAGGTTGGAGTCAATATAATACCAAGTAGAATAGAGGAGATGAGAAATAATGGAAAAGCAAATAGTGGGGAGAATAATTAAGCCAGGCTCTTTCAATCCTTTTACCCTCGGTCACCTCG
>CANQLN010000053.1 GCA_947624695.1 uncultured Bacilli bacterium | reverse complement strand
ACTTTAGCCTTTATATCTCTTATCATATCTAAAACACTTTTATCAGCATATCTATCGATAATTATGATTTCTTCTTTACCTTCCTTTAAAATATCTACGATCTTAGAATAAGCATCGTATATTCGGCCATAAAAATATACTTCATTAACATCTTCTTTCTTTTCTTCAAATTTATTGAATGACTCTTGTAATTCCTTTATTTCACTATCATGTTTTATAACCATATCTTTAACATATTGTTGCTCGATTAAATTATTGGAAATATATTTACGCATTAAAACAAAAGCATCCATTATGGCAATGCTAACTTTAGTAGCAACATCACTTTTTAAAACTGTAGCTAACATGGCAACGCCTTGCTCAGTAAAAACTCTCGGGCTCTTATATTTGCCTCCCCGAGTTTCTATACTTTTATTTTTTTGGTCACAATCTGTGACCAAAAAATTTTTAATTTCTTGATCATCTAATTTAAAAGTAAACCTATCTGGAAATTTTTCTGGGTTTCTTTTAACGACTTGAATGATTTCTTTTGTACCATTTTTACATTGATATAATTTTGCTAAATCACTGTCTAACATCACTTGTTGTCCTCTTATCTCATAGATTAAATCCTCGATTCTATGCGGGTTTGCACGCATTTCGACTAAATCAAATTTATCTGTTCTTTCTTTAAAGTTGCTTATTATTTTTTCATATATTTTTTCTTTGTTTTTATTTCTTATTAAACTGTTTAGAATCTCTATTCCTTCTAAAGTAAAAGCATATGGCAAGCTTCTACTTTTGTTATTTGCGGTCACAATTTGTGACCGCAAATCATCATTTTCTTCCTCTGTTAATTGAAAATATACCTCATTTGAAAACTTTTCAAGGTGTCTTTTTACTAATTGATTCAATTCTTTTGTCCCATTATTACATTCATACAATTTCGCTAGATCACTATCTAGCATTACCTTTTTTCCTCTTACTTCGTATATTAAATTTTCTTTCTCAATTTTTATTATTTGATTATTCATATTTCCCAAAACCTCCATTTCTTTTTTATCTCTAGATCACAGCTAGTGATCTAGAGCTTATAAATAATCTAATATTTTTAAACTTAGAATTTTAAAATAAAACCCCAAATTTAATTCCCCTTTATATTCATTTAAAGCTTTTCTACCTTGGTGGTATGATAACTATATCACCGAACTATAGTTTTGACAAGGGCTTTAGACAAATTTTGTTAAATTCTGGTAAATTTCTTCCTATTTTAAAAATGAGATCACATACCGTGATCTCAAATATCATTTTTTAGCTATATTTTTTTAACTATTTTACTACTATGTTAACAATTCGATTTGGAATAACTATAGTTTTAACAATTTCTTTTCCGGAAATATGATTTCGAACATTTCCTTCTTCTAAAGCTTTTTTAATTACCACTTCTTGATCTTCATCTTTATTAATTTTAATTGAGGCTCTTAACTTACCATTAACTTGAACTCCTATTTCGATTTCATCATCAATAGTTTTAGCTTCATCATAAGTTGGCCAAGACATTTCGACTATTTTCTTATCAGAACCAATTTGTTCATTTAATTCTTCCGTGATATGAGGAGCGATTGGATTAAGTAATACTAATAAAACTTGATAATCATCTTTCGTAATAGATTCGCATTTTTCATAAAAACCAGTTAAAATCATCAAAGAAGAAATAACGGTATTATATTTCATATTACTTAAATCATTAGTTACCTTTTTAATTGTTTTATTAACAATGACATCGTCAGTGTAACCTTTAGCATTTGTTACTTTACTCTTTAATCTTTCAACACGATCTAAGAAACGTTTACAACCTCTTAAAGATTCTACACTCCAAGCCGCATCCTTTTCATAATCACCGATAAACATTTCATAAGAACGTAAAGTATCGGCTCCATACTCTCTAACTATATCATCAGGATTAACAACATTACCTTTACTCTTACTCATCTTTTCATTATTAGAGCCTAAAATCATCCCATGAGAAACTCTAATATCGATTGGTTCACTATTAGGTACTAAACCAATGTTATGTAAGAATTGATTCCAGAATCTGGCGTATAATAAATGTCTTGTTGTGTGTTCCATGCCACCATTATACCAATCAACTTTACCCCAATAATCTAAGGCTTCTTTGGAGGCAAATTCCTTATCATTATGAGGATCCATATATCTTAAGAAATACCAACTTGAACCTGCCCAGTTAGGCATTGTATCTGTTTCTCTTTTGGCTTTGCCACCACACTTAGGGCAAGTAGTATTAACCCAGTCAGTAATTTTAGCAAGTGGACTTTCGCCATCATCAGTTGGTTCATATTCAGCTACATTAGGAAGTAAAACTGGAAGTTCACTTTCGGGAACAGGAACCCAACCACATTTATCACAATGGACTAAAGGTATTGGCTCACCCCAGAATCTTTGTCTTGAGAAAATCCAATCTTGTAAACGATAATTAACTTTTTGATTACCTAAACCTTTATTTTTTAAAAATTCTAACATTTTATTAATGGCCTCTTCTTTATTTAAACCATTTAAGAATTCCGAATTAATATGAATACCATCGCCTATCATGGCCCCAGGGTTTTTAGCATAAAGATAAGTTTTCGCATGTAATTCATCTTTAACTTCTTCCGCTATTGTATTTTCATCTACCCATTCTAAATCAAATACTTCATCATCATCTAAATTTTGTTTATCTTGGGTATAATCTTTTAATTTAAATAAGAAGCCTGTCGAATTAATATTAAAATATTTATCTTTATTATACGCATAATAATGATGATTAATTAAAGGTAGTTCACTTACTAATTCGACATTTTGGTAACCAGTTTCTTCCTTTATTTCTCTTAAGGCACATTCATAAGGAGTCTCGCCTTCTTTAATTGTACCCCCGATAAATAAACGACCACCTTTTTCATGCCAATTAATAGTTAAATATTTATTTTCTTTTTCATCATATAAAACAGCGACGATAGAATTTTTCTTAGTTTCTCCTTCATGAGGAGTCCCTGTTACTTCTTCTAAAACTTGAATAATCGGAATGTTATATTTTTGGGCAAATTCATAATCTCTTTCATCATGAGCCGGAACAGCCATAATGGCTCCTGTTCCATAACCCATCATAACATAATCGCCAATCCAAATTTCGACATCTTTTCCATTAACCGGATTAACGGCCGTAACCCCTTCTAATTTAACACCTGTTTTTTCTTTTACTAATTCGGTTCTTTCAAAAGTTGTTTTCTCTTTGGCATATTTTTGATATTCTCTAACCTCATCCATATTTTTAATTTTATCTTTTAAAGTTTCTAAAATAGGATGCTCCGGCGCTAATACCATAAAAGTAGCTCCAAATAAAGTATCGCATCTCGTCGTATAAACTTTTATATCTTCATTAGTGCCTTTGACTCTAAATAATACTTCGGCCCCTATACTTTTACCAATCCAATTTATTTGGCCTAATTTAATTTTATCTGCAAAATGGGTATCTTTTAAGCCATCAATTAAACTCTCGGCATAATCACTCATGCGAAGCATCCATTGTTCTTTTTCTTTTTGAATAACTTTACTTCCACATCTTTCACAAACACCACCTGATGAATCTTCATTAGATAAACCTGTTTTACAAGTAGGACACCAGTTAATATCTTTTTTTGCTTTATAAGCCATGCCATGTTCATAAAATTTTAAAAATTGCCATTGGGTCCATTTATAATACTCCGGATCAGTAGTCGAAAATTCTCTTTCCCAGTCAAAAGAAATACCTAAAGACTTAATTTGGCCTTTAAAAGTTTTAATATTTTCTTCCACAGCTTTGGATGGATGAATATGGTTTTTAATTGCATATTGTTCCGCAGGTGCCCCAAAAGCATCCCACCCCATTGGAAATAAAACATTATAGCCTTGCATTCTTTTCATTCTCGCATAAGCATCTAAAGCCGTATAACTTCTAACATGACCAACATGAAGGCCAGAACCAGATGGATAAGGAAATTCCACTAAAATATAATATTTTTCTTTATCACTATTATTTTGTGCGTGAAAATATCCTCCTTCTTCCCATATTTTTTGCCATTTATTTTCTATTAATTTACTTTCCATAAACACACATCCTTACTTGTCTTTTAATTAAATACAGATATATTTTAACATACTTAAGAATTTAACAAAAGAAAAAGATGAAAATTTCATCTTAAACTTCTTCCATAAATTCTAAAAGCCGAATAAACATGGCAATAAACAAAGGATCAAGTCCCGCATTTTTTAATTTTCGAATACTAATTCTTTTTTTATTAATTGGCAAATTACTAAACATAATTGCTCCAATTTGTTCTTTTAACATCGTCTCAATTCTTAAATCACTAATAATTTCATTAATATCTTCATTAATAATCCGCGATGCCTCAATTTCAATATTACTACCACTACAAGTAACAGTTAAACTCTTTTTAGTATCGACACCTTTAATTTCTACTAAGAAATCATTTTCATCAGTATAAGATGTATAGTTAGTAATCATTTCCCCATTTATTTCGACATTTACTCTTTCCGGTTCTCTTGTATTTCTAAACCGAATGAAATAATCACGATGATCAGGAATAATGCCTGTTTTTCCTTCAACCGGATGAATAGATAAAACATAATTATCTTTACTATAGTCAAAATCAAAAGCCGTAATTATATAATAACCTTCTTCATATAAAGAAGATATACCATCATCTTCATATAATCGATAGACATTACTACTACCCGGGAATATATCAATATCCATTGCTTTGGGAGGATTAGTATTATTAATATTTTCATCTAGTTTAGCTAAAGGAATAATGCATCCTGCTTTGGCAAAGACTGGATAATCTTCATCTTTAAAGAAAGATACATATCTTTTATTCCCGATAAACTTTTTCCCGGTTTTAAAATCGTACCATACGCCCTTAGGTAAGAAGATCTTTTCCACTGAACGGTTCATTACTTCATCTTTTGGCTTTGTGATGGGAGCCACTAGTAACTCCGTTCCAAAATAATATTCATTTCGATAATCTGGTTCATCAAAAACCTCAGGATAGTAATAATAAAGGGGCTCGATTACCGGTAAACAAGTTTTATGATATTTATAATTTTCCGTATAAATATATGGGATTAATTTTTGACGAAGTTTACAATAATCTTTCACTATAGTATATGTTTTCATATCCCAACGCCATGGTTCTCTTTTATAATAAGCACCTCTTTTAGCGCTAAATCTAAATATCGGATTATAAGTAGAAAATTCAGCATATCTTAGATATAACTCACTATCTTCAATGCCATTTTTATATCCCCCAACATCATGACTCCACCAAGAAAGGCCAATATTACTAGCACTAGAATTAAAGAATGGTAAATATTTTAAAGTATCCCAACTGACTTTAGTTTCACCAGAATAATGAGCAGGATATTTATGAGCACTTTTACCCCCATTACGAGATAAAATTAAGCCTCTTTTTTCTTGAAATTTTTTATAATCATTAAAATGATAATAATTTAAAGCTCTAGTCGTAATTTCATCTTTACTATCTAACCAGAAAAAATCTACTCCTAGTTCATATAAAGGATCTATTAAATTATTAAAATAACTAACAATAAAATCTTTATCTAAAACTCTAAAAGGAATCATCTTATTAGTAGGTAAATTTAATTCCCCACACATTTTAAGATAATTATTTTCCATAGCATTAATGCCTTCAGAGCCATCTAAATTAAGACCTATTCTAACTCCTCTTTCATGCATATATTTAATAAATTCTTTGGGATTAGGAAATAATTCTTCATTAAAACTATAACCAGTTTTATATAAATTATAATTATTCTTATCTTTCTTATGCCAAAATTCACTTAATAATAATACTGATATTGGAACATCATATTTATTAAAAGTTCTAATTAATTTTTTGGCATCTTCTTCACTATAGATTTGATCTCGGTTCCACCAAATACCTAAAGCATATCTTGGAATCATGGGAGGATACCCTGTTAAGGTAAAATAATCTTTTAAACAAAGACCAAAATCTCTTCTATAGGCAAATAAATAAATATCTATTCTTCGGGTATTATTTTGAGTCATAAAGCCATCAGGATCAATAAACATCGAATAACTATCATCTAAAGTAGCAAAACCATCAGTGGAATATAATCCTTTTCCTAAAATAGTTTCACTACCAAAATCTTCAATACTAAAAGCACTACCCTTAAAATTACGAGCTTCGGGATGACCATAATACCAAATCTTATCAGTATTAACAAGTTTTACTTTAAGGTTAGAATCAGGAGCAAAAGAAGGCCCTTTAAAAGCTTTTTCTTTCGCATATTGTAAAATAAAATATTTGGTTGTTATAACTAAATATTTTTCATCTTGTTCTACTTTCATTTTCGGTACTTCAAAATTACGGTTAGATACAATCTCTGTAGCTCCATCATAAAAAGTACCATCAAGTGAATATTCGAGTCTTACTAAACGTTCACTTAAGACGGTAATTCGATAGTTAACCCCTTTAAAAGTGGCTCTACTATCACTAACTAGATCTTCTGTATTAACTTTAAAATGTTCACCTAAACTAGCCATATCTAACCTCTTTTATTTTCCCTATTATAAGAATATCAAAAATTAAACTTTTTTTCAATCTAAAAGAAGAGATTTCTCTCTTCATAAAACGCTAATTTGTTACACCAGCGATTATATATGGATCAGATAGTGTTCCTGTTCCAGATATATTTAAATCAGACTTAAGATAGAAACCCGGCCGAACCGAAAAAGGAGAAACAAAATAAGCATCTGATGATACAAAACCATACTCACTGATACGCCAGGAGTAGTTAGTTTTTACTCGAGACATGGTTAATTCGTTACTTAACGGTGGTTTTATTCCTGTTGTACTTAAACTCGATGTATCATTATTACTTAAGTTCATCCAGCTCCTCTTACATGCCTCATTATCACTAGTAGTATTTTTAATACAATATAGAGTTGCCCCACCTGACAACCAGAAATCACT
>CANQLN010000052.1 GCA_947624695.1 uncultured Bacilli bacterium | reverse complement strand
GAGTCTGGGCCGTGTCTCAGTCCCAGTGTGGCCGATTAACCTCTCAGTTCGGCTACGCATCGTTGCCTTGGTAGGCCATTACCCCACCAACTAGCTAATACGCCGCAGGCCCATCCTCAAGCGATGCTTTAAAGGCACCTTTACTCCGTAGAGCTTATTCGGTATTAGCAATCGTTTCCAACTGTTATCCCCAACTTGAGGGCAGGTAACCCACGTGTTACTCACCCGTTTGCCACTAGATGGAAAATCCAAATCGAGCAAAATCCGATTCTTGTGCAAGCACGCAAATTTTCAATTACTGTCAATGGGCCATCTCGTTCGACTTGCATGTCTTAGGCATGCCGCCAGCGTTCATCCTGAGCCAGGATCAAACTCTCAATAAAAAAGATTTGTTTAAATCTTCATAATTGTTTGTTTTTCCTAAGCTACTCAAAATTGACTTTTTACTTAGTTTTCAAAGATCATTTCGCACTTCTTTTTCGATGTGCACTAGTAATATACCAAATTGAAAATAAATTGTCAACAAAAAATTTACTTTTTTTGCATTTTTTTGCTTTTTTTCGCAATTTTCGAATTTTCTTGGAAAATATCACAATATATTTATATGAAAAAAATAGTAAATAAATGTCAATTTTACTCACTATTTTCTAAATTATTATATATTTCCAAATATTTATTAACGACATTAATGTCAAATGGTCCTTCATTATTATTCTTCATTTTAATAAGTTTCTCGAGTTCTTTATTTATGACTAAATCGAGTTCATCCGAATAATTCATAATCTTTTTATGATATTTATATTCATTTTTATCAAGTACCCGATAACCGCCATCAGGGAATACCCGCAAGTCCAAATCATAATCAATATATTTTATCGTATCTTCATCATTTAAATAAGGAGAAGCAATATTGCAATAATAAAATAAACCGAATTCTTTAAACTGAGCAATGATATTAAACCAGCTTTTTTTATAAAAGAAAATAATTGCTGGTTCTTTAGTGCGATGACTCCGACCATCATTTTCAATAACTTTCGTTTTAAAATTACCGCATACTAAATATTCTTCATTTTCCTCAATAACAGTTGATTCTTCCCAAATGCGATGAATCTTACCATTATGCTTATAACAATGAATTTGAATTTTTTCTCCTGACTTATGGACTATTTCATTATTATCTGTCATAAAACCATCTCTACATCTTTCATTATACTATAAAAAGGCCAAGAAAAAAAGGCTAAGTAATTTAGCCTTCACTTAAAATCTTCACTGCTTCGTTTAATTGTTCATCAATACTTTCATCCGTTATATTAACTTCATAATCTGGCATTATACCGATGCCATCAATACAAGTACCATTTGGAGTTAACCATTTAGCTGATGTATATTTAACGGAACTACCATTAGATAATTTGGCAATTTGTTGAACTTTTCCTTTGCCATAACTTTTATTACCAAGTAAAGTAGCATTGTAGCTTTCTTTTAAAGCTGCCGCTAAAATTTCGGATGCTGATGCACTATTACCATTTATTAAAACAATTATCGGATATGTTCTTTTTTCATCTGTCTTATCACTATAAGTCATCATCGAACTACTTGATTGCAAAGAATAAATAGTTTTTCCCTTTTCTAAGAAAAAGGACGCTACATCTTCCGCAGCGGTTAAATAACCACCCGAATCATCTCTTACATCAATAATAAGAGAAGTAATCCCATTATTTTCCAAATAATTTAAGGCCTCTTTAACTTGGCTTCCTAAATTTTCGGAAAATTTTTCGATAGCTAAATAACCGATGTTAGTTCCTTCCACAATGTTATAATCAATCGCGGGATTAACTAAATCCTCTTTTTCTAAATTAAAGGTTTTATTTTCACCATTACGTTCTATTTCCAGAGTCACTTCTTTAGTTTTATCATCCTTAATTAAACTGCCAATTTGACTACTAGCCATTCCTTCTACACTAATACCATTAATTTTAACAATAACATCTCCTGCCCAAAGGCCAGCCTTAGATGCCGGACTATTATCA
Organism: uncultured Bacilli bacterium; assembly: GCA_947624695.1. Taxonomy (GTDB): domain Bacteria; phylum Bacillota_I; class Bacilli_A; order RF39; family UBA660; genus SIG200. The sequence continues at coordinate 5,170 of CANQLN010000052.1, read as the reverse complement.
GTAACTTTTTGAATAACATTTCCTAATATAGTTACCCCAATGCCATTATAAATTCCTGATAAATCATCAATGATACCTTTATATTCGTCATTATCTAAATAAGTTGTATATTTATCTCCTAAGAAATTTAACATTCCTTCTTCCGCAGCATTAAGCATGCCTTCTTTATCGATATTATCATAATATTTCGATAACAACATTTGATAAACGCCAATAAATTCTTGCAAAGCTTCATCATTTAAAGTTTCATTTTTAGAATTAACAGCATTACTATTTAACATAATAACGCCCGTTGTAATTCCTGAAACAACTGATGTAATAATCATAATAACAATTACACCCCATAAACTAAAACCTTTTGCTTGTTTCATATTAGCCTCCGTAGTTTAATTTTATCATGGGAGTAAAAAAAAAGAAAGCCATTTATCGACTTACTTTAATTTTTCTTGTATAGTTTTGTAATCTTCAATATATTCAGAAACTTTACCATCTTTAACATGTAATAAAGTTAAATCGCCAAAGTCAAAATCTTCAACTTTTTGAGCTTTTGGATTACTCTTATTATCTTCGTTAACATTATAATATTTCTTGTTTAAAGAATTACCTAAATCACAATAATATATTTTTAAAGATTCTTCTTCATCTTTTTCTTTATAAGTTGTCAACATTGCTGAATATTTAACAGCTTCTTTAGCTTCACCATCATATACTAAAACATAATATTCATCATAAGGACGATTAAGAAGAGTTCCAACTGCTACTTTATCATAATTAATAGAGCCTTTAACTACTTCCACAGCATCATCATCTTTTTTATTAGCCATTAATTCTGTAACGCCATAAATTATGCCCATTATAACGGCTATTCCTAAAATGATAAAAATAAATCTTTTGATTTCATTTTCATCATCACTTACCACATTGTTAACTTTAAGCTTTTTATTCTTTTTACTTCCCATCATAGGGTTTTCTTTTAATGCATTTTTCTTTTTTTTCATACAATTTCCTTCTTCTAAAAATTATTATACCTAAATATAAGGTTAAATGCAAACACTATCTAAAAAAATCATATAGTTTTTTGCTATATGATTGTTATTTAATTCCCGCTACTAAGGAAGCATTTCCTAAAGAGTTAGCAATTAGTTGCATTTCGGAAACCGATAGTTCAGTACTAGCCAAATAATAAGAAATATCATTAACATCCCAACTTAAGCTATTAGCACTTAAGGCTCCGATAGTTTCACTTAAAAGCAAGGGTACAATTTCCATCGCGTCACTTGCGATTGTTGGCTCTTCAATTAAAACGAAGTTTTTATCACCACTAAATGTTAAAATAACCCGATTACCTGAAGTTGTTTCGACTTTTTCGGAACTTGTTAAATAAGTGTTACTGGGAATATATAAAGGATAGATAATGTTTTCAATATTGGCCGTGTTTTTAGCCCCACTACCATTAGGTTTTTGCAAGGCACCATCATCTGAGGGATCATCTTCTTTTTTATCAGTTTCACAATTTTGACCATCACTACATTTAGTATCGGTATTATTAGTGTTAGTATTAGTGTTAGTGTTAGTCTTATTTTCTTCTTTTTTCGGTTCTTCTTTTTCTTCTTTAACATAATCATCAAGTTTAAAATCACTTGCCTTTAAACCAGCTTTAAGATCTACATTATCAAAAGTAACTTTAATTTTCACAATATCATTTTCATTAAATACTTCAACTTTTTCAATTTCTTTTTTATCATTTAAATAAATTTTTTCATATTTTAATTCTTCATTATTCGGATAATTTACTTTACTTTTAATAACATAACCATTATCGCTTTCCGTAACACTAGCTTCATCATCATTTTCAATATCACTTAAAAGACTACCTAATAAATAAGCTTGACTAGAGTTACCAGGCCATTCACTTTGGAATTTAAAACTCTTATTCAAAGCCGGGGTAATAACATATATATCATTTTGATTCTTTAAAATAATTTGTTCATGATTATTAGTTTGATTAACTAATATAACCTTATAATAATTATCTTTTAAATAATAACTTTCTAAACTATAAGTAAACGTTTCTTCATCATTACTTATTTCCATATTACCAGTTACTTTATAACTTTTAACGTTATTAACACTGTTTTTAAAGTCTTTAATGACATCTTCGGGCTTAGTTTTACCACAACCACAAAGAAATAATCCCAAACATAATAAGACAGCTAATTTTTTCAATTTACCACTTTCCTTTTCTATTTAAATATATTTCTTAATTATCTAAATATTCATGTATATTTTTAAGAAAAGGGTTAATAATACTAATAAAGGTGAGTGAATAGATGGAAACATTTCAAAAAACGACATTAATATTTACAGTAATTGGGGCAATAAATTGGGGCTTAATTGGTTTCTTTGACTTCAATTTAGTGGAATCTCTATTCGGAGAGGCCTCTATGCTCCCTAAAATTGTTTATGCCATTGTCGGAATATGTGGATTAATTAATATTGGCATATTATTTAACCACTTTGAAACTAAAGAATAGCTGGTTTAAAACTGGCTATTTTTTAATTTAGATACCTAGACAAATAATTAATAGTTTGATACAATAACACTTCGTAAAGGAGTGAGAGAATGCTTATAGATACAGAATTTTTTATTTTTTTCTTTAAAAATAACGAATTTAAAAGTTTAGTGTGTTTAAAAAAGTCACCTCTCACATCAGGATATCATGCTTTAGAAAACTTTTCTTTTTATCATGAAAACACGGAATTTTCAGATGAAGAAATAGCCAACCTAATGCTTAATGAGTATTTGAAGACTCGCGATAACGAATATGCTATTTTATTAACTGCTGCCGATTTAAATAACTTATTTGATTCCTATGATTCGGAAACTATCGCAGAATTTTTAGTTTCCATGCAAAAAAGTAAACAAAAATTTAATTTTACAACTAAAAAACAATTACTAGATTTTATTAATAATGAAATATATATGATAACTGAAATTAGTGAAAAACTTGATAAAACCAAAGTTAGTGAGACTCCTATTATTAAGGGACAAAATGATAAAGATAAATTACCACCTATTTCAGAAATTGTTAATAAGATAAATTCACGTATTATTAACCAAGAAGAAGCCGTTCGAAAGGCTACTTTAGCTCTTTACCGCAACATTATGTTAGCGAATATGGATTATTCTTTAAGTGAAAGAATTACTTTAAAAGAAAATATTTTAATTAGTGGTCCTTCGGGTTGTGGCAAAACCGAAATAACAAGACAACTAGCTAGAGAATTTAATATTCCCGTATTTACTACCGATATTTCTCAATTTACTGGTTCAGGTTGGAAGGGAAATGACCTAATTGAATTATTAAAAGGATTATATATGGCAAGTAATAGCGATATAGCACTTGCCCAAAGAGGAATATTAGTCTTAGATGAAATAGATAAAATAGCTTATGATAAAGATAGCAAATCTTCATCAACTCATAATACTTTAGAAGTTCAAAATGGCTTACTTAAAATTATTGAAGGCGGGATATTTGACTTAAAACTTACGAACCAAAAACAATTTGATACGAGTTTAGTAACGGTTATTGGCTGTGGAGCTTTTAATGGAGCAGGCAGAGGTGATAACTGTCCTTCCACAGATTATGGTTATTTTGAAGAAAGTGATTATATCGAATATGGTTTTAAACCCGAATTTATCAATCGTTTTAAAACCTTTATTACCATTAATAATTTATCTTTTAATGATAAAAAGAGATATTTATTAAAATCGGAACTTAGCCTTTTAAAATTAAAACTAAATAATTATAACAAAATGGGTATTGCTGTAAGTATTGTTAATGGGGTTGATAGTTTAGCCGATGAAATTGTTAAAACTAGTGCGGCTAGTGAAGCCGGTATTAGAGGAATAGATCGCGTAACAGCCAAAATATTTGATGAAATTGATTATCAATTATTCGATACTATAGACACTCCTGAAGAAATTATTATTTCGGAAAGAACAGTCCAAAACCCTAAATTAGTAAAAGTTAAAGCAAAAAAATAGTCGCTTGACTATTTTTTTCGAGCAAAGATTTCTAAAAATTGTGAAACCATACTAATAATCTCATTACTTTTCTTAACCGCTATTCTTTTGCCAATAGCTTTACATCCAACTGTCAAGGAAGAACACAAAGAAGCCATTAAAACATTCCATAAAGAAACTTCTCCCGACCTAGCTATATTAACAACTAAGATAGCCACTAAACTACCACTGATAATTCCACAAATGTCTCCCACAACATCATTACAAAAACTAGCAACAGTACTAGAATTTTTGATTAATTTTATTCCCATTTTAGCGCCTTTCATTTTTTGACTTGCTTTAGAATGAAAGACTTTTTCATCACAACTTAAAATGGAAGTTCCGATAATATCAAAAATAATTCCGACTAAAATAACGGCTAAAATACAAATAATTAAAACTATATTATTAAAATTACCTAAAAAATTAGCAATTAAACTAAAGATAATTGCTAAGAAAAAAGTTAAAATAAAGGCTACTAATATCCAATGTTTTTTCATAAATTCTCCTAAAATAAAAAAAATATGGTATATTATAAATCAATTTTATGGTTTAGGTCGAGTTGAATTTCTCTCTTTTCTACTAAAAGTTACCCGTTAGCGATTTCTCTTTAAAGAAAAGAACTAAACGTCACCGTTTTAATTACTCGATTGCCACTTAATCCATACCTTAATACTTATAATACATACACTCTAGAGATTTTCTCAAACACCAAGGGATTGTCCTTATTCGCTTTTGCAGCAATGATTTCAATCAAATAGATCGTTGATATTCCACATTACCACTCACGACCAGAAAAATAATTACTGAAACGGAGTAAAAGGATATAGACTATATGCCATTATAATCGCTCCTTAAACCTTAAATTATATATTCACCCTAACCTGGGCGGAAAAAGCAAATATATAAAGTGTCAATTTCTATTGGTAGATTTTTAGCCCTACCTTCAAACAATATTGGTGACTAGAATAATGCACCACGCTAAACATTATACCAAAAAGACGAACTATTGTCAAATTGATGTCAAAAATGATAGTGTAAAATATTTTTAGGTTGTATTAAAAAAGATTAATACTTCCTGTTATAATTTATATGATAGTCCGACTG
>CANQLN010000051.1 GCA_947624695.1 uncultured Bacilli bacterium | reverse complement strand
TGTAATAGCAGATGATACATATGATATGGAAGGATACGAATGTACTAATTCAAATTCCGAAACAACTGTAACATATGAAAATAATAAGATAAAAGTTATAACAGATAAGCCAAATGTCTGTTATGTTTATTTTAAAACTAAGTAGGAGGAAGAATGAAAAAGAAAATAATATTAATATTAGAAATCATCTTTATAGTAGGTGAAATAGCCTTTATAATTATGCCTAAAAAAGAATTAGAGAATAATATTGAAAAAGTAACATATAACAAAGAAGAAATAAAAAATAGTAGTATGTTTGCTTATATGTTAGATGATGGAACAGGACAATATAATGAGATTACAGATCGTAATGATTGGCCAGATATAGATACTCATGCTTATATTAGGTCTGAATGTTATGATGGAGAAGGAATAAAACAGAATACGTTAGATGTTTTTAGTTTTAACGAAGATACGTTTACAGCAACAATGAATACAAATACAACTCTTTATTGTTATTTATATTTTGCTAGTATAGAGGATGCGGTAGGATTAATTGTCAAAAAAACTAGTGGTCAATTAGAAAGCGATGAGCATATGAAAGGAAGAACAGGAGATACTCTTCGCCGTTTTCAAGGCCAAGTAACAACAAGCGGAGCAACAATAACAAATGATGTAAATAATTATATATGTTTTGGAACAGATGATGAGGGAATATGTACCAGGGATACTGATAAATATATGTATAGAATAATAGGAATAGATACAACAAATAATGAAATAAAAATAATAAAAAGAGAGGCGTTAAATTCTGATCAAGGAGGGACGTCAAATTCTGGTCAAGCATGGGGTTCAAGTGGACAAACCTGGGCGACAAGTCCTCTTCAAGAAGGATTAAATGGAACACTATTCTTAAAAGCTCAAAGTAGATATGAATATATGCAAGAAGGAGAAACAGAAACATATTGGACAAAATTAATATCACCACATGATTGGGGTTATGGAGATGTACCTTATAATGAAAGATCAGGATTTGATGCATCAACAATCAGTACCCAAGCATATCAAAATGAACAAAATGCAATAACAAGTGGAAGTAATCACGGAACACTATCAAATACAAAAATAGGCTTAATATATGCCAGTGATTATTGGCTATCAGGAGGAGATAGTTTAAGATGTCATCCAAGTTCGAATGATTATGGAAAGTGTACAAGCGGTTGGATGCACTTAAGTAATAATGATACGTCAAGCTTAAGTTCGACACATGTCGATCCACCTGACCAGTTTGACTGGACTATGTCGCAGGCTACCGCCGTTGCGGCATGGCTTGTGCATAGTAGTGGTTTTACAAACGCGGGTGGCTACAGCGCCCACCTTTCGGTTCGCCCAGTCTTCTATCTAGTATCCGGTTTAAAATTATCAGGTGAAGGAACGCTTGAGCATCCTTATTTAATTGCCGGTGTTCCTGATTAAAATTACTCTAATGGGTAATTTTTTCTTTAACAAAAAATTTTTTAAATTTCAATTAGAATTATAAAAATTATGAGCAACTATTTTTAATTATTATAAATGCTAAAATATTGCGATAAAATTCAAGTTATGCTATACTAATTCTAGAGAATAGGAAAGGTCAATATGAATAAAAGGGTTACTGATACTAGTAGTAAAGTAAAGAATGAAATCGATGAAGATTTAGAAATAAAAAAAGTTGCACATTCTAAGAATTATACTCAAACTCTACTATTAATTATTTTAATAGTGCTTTTTGCTTTGACTCTTTTTTGTTCATGTTTCTATATAAGTAAATATTATGAAAATAAAAATAAAGTAAAAGGAAATGCCGAATTGATTGAAATTAGTAAAGAATCTAACAAATCTTTAATAACCAATAATGGCCCTTTTGAAAGAGTTATAGATGATACTTTATCAGAAGATGTTGTTGTAGAATCATTTGCTAATGTGGAAGTAACTACTGATGATGATAGTAAACAAGACGGGGTATTAGTATATGATGTTAAATATGAAATAAGCCAAAATGATTTTGATTTTAATCCAATCTCTACAATTAGTAGTGGGGTTTTAGTTCGCTTTTCTTATTCTTTTGATAACAAAGAATGGACTAATGCTAATTATGTTCTAACGGCTCCAAGTACAACTCTTAGTCCTCTAATGAGTAATTATTATGATGTTGGGGGTATTGTGGGTACAATAAATGTTTCTACTAATTATAAATTATCTAGTAAACCAGGAGAAACTAAAAAGATGTATTGGAAAAGCGAAACTTTAATCAGAAATAATAGTGAGACAGTAGGAAAAGCCTTAAAAGCTAATTTGAAAATTGAGTATAAAGAGAGTGCCTAGTTAAAACATTAAAGTATTGTTATTGAGAAAAAAGTTGTTTATAATTATTTTAGAATAAGGATGAGTCGTATGGATAATACAGAAGAAACACGTTACAATTTTAAAGGGTTGTTTAAATATATTTCCACGGTAGTGAGTTGGACTGTTTTTATTTTACTTTGTGTGGTAGGAGTTTTATTGGTTTATTATTTTATATCTGTTCGTCTTTATGCGACACTTGGTGAAAAATTTGAACCCAAGTTTTCTGTATATACGGTTGTTTCTGAAAGTATGGAACCGACGATTGATAAATATGATGTAATTGTTAATACTAAAATAAACTCAATAGATGATATTAAAGTTAATGATGTTGTTACTTATATTTCTACTTGGCAAGTTAACTATGGAATGACTGTTACCCACCGGGTTATCGGAACTAAAACTTTAGATGATGGTTCTAAATGTCTAATAACACGAGGAGATAATAATACATCTGAAGATCCTATTTGCGTTAAAAAAAGTAATGTTATCGGGGTTGTTAAAGCCGTTATTCCTTCTTTAGGAAGAATTCAATTTTTCTTATCAAGTAGTATAGGTTGGTTATTAGTTATTTTAATTCCAGCTCTATATATTATTGTTAAAGATATTTTAAAAATATTTAATTTATCGAAAGAAATTAAAGATGAAAATAAAACTAAAGAGTTAGAGAATGCCAAAGAAACTGAAAAAATAAAAGAAGAAATTGAAAGTCGTGCTAAAAAAATATTAAGAGAAAGTAAGAGCGATAATAAATATTTAAAAGAGGCTTATGAAGAGTTGAAAAAAGTAAAGAATCACAAGTAATAATTCTTTACTTTTTTAGTTATTTGCTTTAAAATACTTATAAGAAGGAAGTGTTATAAATGGAATTAAAAGGTTCTAAAACAGAAAGTAATTTAATGGCAGCTTTTGCTGGTGAAAGTCAAGCTCGTAATAAATATACTTATTATGCTAGTAAAGCGAGAAAAGAAGGCTATGAACAAATTGCTGCTATTTTTGAAGAAACTGCTAATAATGAAAAAGAACATGCTAAATTATGGTTTAAAGAATTACATAATGGAGAAGTTCCTGATACGCATACTAATTTAGAAGATGCTGCTGCTGGCGAAAATTATGAATGGACAGATATGTACCAAGAATTTGCTAAAGTAGCCAAAGAAGAAGGTTTCGATAGATTAGCCACTTTATTTGAAATGGTTGGCAAAATTGAAAAAGAACATGAAGAAAGATATCGTAAATTAATTAGCAATATGGATGAAGGATTAGTATTCTCATCTGAAGGCGATACTATTTGGGTATGTCGTAATTGTGGACATGTTGTTGTGGGTAAGAAAGCTCCAGAAGTTTGTCCAGTATGTAAGCATGCTCAAAGTTATTTTGAAAGAAAAGCTGAAAATTATTAATAATAAATGCAATGATTTAATTTAAGTAGGTTATTATTTCTTAGTTTAGAGAATAAATATAAGTGGTGAAAATATTTATAGATAAATAATAATTGAAATTCACTTAAGGAGCATTTAATGGTTTATTCCCAATACGAATTAAAGTGTATGATTGAGTTCATAAATAAAGGTGGTACCGCGGAGTTATTCTTCGTCCTTTAGCCTATATTTATGAACTTTTTATTTTTAGGAGGCAAAGATGGAAAGGCTATATAATTATTTAATAGAATTTGGATTCTCTAAAGAAGATGTTGATAGAGTTGTTAATAATTATGCTTTATTAAGATATAATCCTGATACTTTATTAAATAATATTATTCGGAATAATAATTATTTGTTAGAAGTAGGTTTTAGTAAAAGTCAAATAAGAAAAATGACTAAAAGACTTCCTCAAATATATGATATAAGCATTACTAATATTGAAGAAAAAATAGCTTATTTAGAAGAATTAGGATTTACTAAAGAACAAATTATTAGAATGGGTGTTAATTTTTCCGCTATTTTTGGCTGTAGTATTGAAAACATTAACCAAAAAATAGAAAGTATTATAGCTTTAGGCTATTCTCGAAAAGAAGTTTTAAAAATGATTAATGCCTTTCCCGCTTTACTTTCTTTAAGTATGGAAAACATCAGACAAAAAATAGATGATATCATGAACTTTGGTTATTCAAAAGAAGAAATATTAAGTATGGCTAAGTCCTATCCCTCTTTATTAGGTTTAAATAGTGAATATTTAAAACAAAAAATAGAAGATTTAATAAGTTTAGGATATTCAAAAGAAGAAGTAATAAAAATGACTAGACTTTTACCGGCTTTATTTTATTTAAGTATGGAAAATATTAAAAATAAAATAAATTTTTATCGGGAGATTGGTATAGAGTTTATTATAACAGAAAAGACGAAAAATCTTATGCAAAGTATTGATTTATCTTATGCTCGCTATCAATATTTTAAAAATAATAATATTGAAATAGTTAGTTACCGGCCTATATTCTATGGAGAAAAGAAATTTAAAAAACAATATGGAGTTTCTAATCAAGAGTTAATTTTAATGTATCCTTACCAAAGTAGGGAGGAGGAAATTAAAGATGCTAGATAAATTAATTGCCTTAGGAATAAGAGAAATTGATATAAATAATATTAAAGAATTTATTAATGAAGATTATGCTGAAGATTTCGTCGAAATTATAAAGTTATTAACAAATATAAATTGTCATGATGCGATGATTAGAAATATTGTGGTTGGTAATCCTTTTATCTTACAAAGAGATTATGAATTGGTAAAAGATCTTATAGATTATATGACAAGTGTTGGTTTTAAAAATTTAAATTTATTATTTGATAGTTATCCCTTATTTTTGAATAAAAATAAATTTGAAATAGAAGAATATCTAAATAAACATCAAGATAAAAGGAGAGAAGATATTATTGATGAACTTGAAAGTGATCCCCTTTTAATTGAGGAATAATAGAAAGGAAGAAAGATATGTATAATGATAAAATAAAAGAAATTGAAAATGATTTACAAATAGTTTTTGAAGGTATTAAAACTTTAAATGATTTAGAAAATTTAAAAGTTTTATATATGGGTAAAAATGGCAAAATTACTTTAGTTAATAGTCTTATTAAAGATGTTCCAAATGAAGAGAAAAAAGAATTTGGGATGAAAGTAAATGAATTAAAAAATATTTTTAATTCAAGTTACGAAAAGATTAAAGAAGAATTAGAAAATGCGGAAATAAATGCTAAGTTAAATAAGGAAGCGATTGATGTTACTTTACCAGGAGTAAAATTAGAAACAGGTAGTGCGCATCCGATTGAAAGAATAATTGAAAGTTTAGAATCTTTACTCATGAGTATGGGTTATGATGTTGTGGAAGGCCCTGAGGTTGAAAAAGACTTATACAATTTTGAACTTTTAAATTTGCCCAAAGGTCATCCGGCGAGAGATGCTCAAGACACTTTTTATATTAAAGGTGAAGAATATTTATTAAGAAGTCAAACTAGTCCGGTTCAAGTAAGAGAAATGCTTGTGGGTAAAGGAGAAGAGCCTATTCGGATTATTTGTCCTGGTAAAACTTACCGAAGAGATGAAGATGATGCGACTCATTCTCATGAATTTACCCAAATGGAAGGATTATTAGTTGATAAAAATATTACTTTAGGAGATTTAAAAGGAACTTTTGAAGAAATAGCCAAAATGCTTTTTGGTAAAAGTCGAGAAACGAGGTTTAGACCAAGTTATTATCCATTCACTGAGCCAAGTGTGGAAATGGATATTAGTTGTTTCAACTGTAATGGTAAAGGCTGCAACATTTGTAAAGGTACAGGTTGGATTACCGTTGGGGGAGCGGGAATGGTTAACCCTATCGTTTTAAGAAATTGTGGTTATGATCCAGACAAATGGAATGGCTTTGCTTTTGGTTTTGGAATTGAAAGACTAGCCATGCTTAAATATGGTATTAATGATATAAGAACATTCTATGTTAATCATGATATCAGAATGTTAAAAGAATTTGATCGGAGGGAGTATTAAAATGGCAATAAGTTTAAATTGGGTAAATGATTATGTCCCTATTAAAGACATTGATCCCACTTCTTTAGCTAGTAAAATTACGGCGGCGGGTATTAATGTAGAAAAAGTTAGCAGTAATAATATTCATAATTTAGTAATTGGCCATGTTTTAGAATGTGAAATGCATCCCGATAGTGACCATTTACATGTTTGCAAAGTTGATGTGGGGAAAGAAGTATTACAAATCGTTTGTGGGGCTTCTAATGTTAGAGCGGATTTAAAAGTAATTGTGGCCTTACCTGGGGCTATATTACCTGGTGATTTGGAAATTAAGCAAAGTAAAATTCGCGGTGTCGAATCTAATGGCATGATTTGTGCTTTATTTGAATTAGGTTTAGAAGAAAAAACGGAAGAAACTTATAACAAAGGTATTACGGAACTTTCTAGTGATGCTCCGGTGGGTGAAGATGCTTTAGAATATTTAGGTTATAATGATACCTTATATGAATTAGATTTAAACCCTAACCGAACGGATTGTAATAATCATTTGCCATTTGCTTATGAAGTAGCGGCTGTTTTAGGCCGTAATGTCGTGATGCCTGATGTAAGCTTTAAAGAAATAAATGAGAATGTTGCCGATTTGGTTTCTTTAGATGTCAAAACCGAAAATGTTTCGATGTATAATTTAATGATTGCAAAAGATGTTAAAATTAAAGAAAGTCCCGACTTTATTAAACATCGTCTGGAAGTAGCAGGTGTTAGAAGCATTAATAATGTAGTCGATATTTCCAATTATGTTATGCTAGAATATGGTCAACCTCTTCATTTCTTTGATAAAGATGTGGTTGGCGATAAAATAGTCGTTAGAATGGCTCAAAAAGATGAAAAAATTGTTACTTTAGATAAAGAAGAACGAAATTTATCCGAAGATGATATTTTAATTACCGATGGCGATACACCTTTATGTGTAGCGGGAGTTATGGATGGTCTTAACA
>CANQLN010000050.1 GCA_947624695.1 uncultured Bacilli bacterium | reverse complement strand
ACTTAAATGCATCCAGCTTTTTTTACAATCGCTATATGTACTACTATTAAAGCATTTTATGTTTTGAGCTGATAAGTAATAATCACTTATGTATATTAAGCCTATTTTTGTTCCTGTTATTTTATTGTTTTCCCATTTTGCCTTTTCATTTTTATATAGTTGTTGTCCTTCTATATTATTACTTGTATCATAGCTTCCTACTCCTGAATTATCATTAGCCGGTATATCTCCATAGCCCCAGTCATGTGGTTGTATTAAAGCTTCCCAGCTTTTTGAAACATTATTTAAATATAATGTGCCATTTAAACTTGTTTGAAGACTGCTTGTTGCCCAGGTTGGGGATCCTGATCCCCATGCTTGTGCTGTATCTAAGGCTTCTCGTTTCATTATCTTTATTTCTTTATTCGTTGTATCTATTCCGATTATTCGATATAAATATTTACCAGTATCTTTTTTACATGTTCCAGAATCACTTGTTTCAAAGCAGATATAATTATTTACATCATTGTCTATTGTTCCATCTCCATTGTTTTGGACTAAGCCTTGATAACGTCTTAATGTGTCTCCTCTATCTTTCATTTGTTGTTCTGGTTCTAGTTGTTTGCTGGCTAAGATTACATCTGCTGCTGTCTTAACTACTCCACATTTTAAATCTTTTACTTCTATTGTTAAGTTTAAGGTTTTACCTGCTAAGTAGGTTTGATCTTTTTCTGTATTATTTATTTTTAAATAGCCTTTTATTGAGGTTGGTGTTTCACTTGTTACACTTAATTCTAATTCGATATCTTTTGTTATTTCATCTTGTAATGGCTCTGTTAGTAAATCGCTTAAATCGATTGTTTCTTTTGTCCCTCCTGCTTCGATGTATAATTCACTATCTCCTTCTTTTAGCTCTTTTCCCATGGAGTCTTCTTTTGTTTCCATAGTTAAAGTCATGGTTGCTGTACAATTCTCTTTTTCTTCCCCTTTACTACTCATGGTTACTTTGGCTAATTCTAATGTTCCTTCTGTTTTATCTGTTTTATAATTTTCTTCTGTCTTATCTGTAGCATAATATTCTTTATTTTGACTATTTGATGCCATATCACTTACTGATAGATTAATATGGATATTTTCTACTCCTTGCTCTATGGATACGACATTAGCTTTTCCTGTTTCAATATTTATATTGGTATTTGTTTCACTATCTGTTACATTTAAAGTATAAAAAGCATAAGTGGCACTTATTACTAATACTATTAGAAATACTATTGCTATGGTTGTTCCTATTATTACTTTCTTTTTATTATTTTCATTTATCATAACTTTTTCTCCTCATATCAAAATATAGACAAATAAAAAATTCTATCTTATATATATTAATACTTTTATACTATAGCCAACAATATGTTGGTATTTTCAATAAAATAATACCAACATATTGTATGCTTGTCAAGAGGTGATTAATTTGAAAATAGTAGCAAATAACTATAAAGCAAATGAAGTTTTTAAAATGATTAGAGAATATACTGGTAAAACCCAAAAAGACTTTGGAGAAAGTATTAACCGAACTAAAACCGCTATTCAATATTATGAATATGGACAAAGAAATTTTGATTTTGAATTATTATTAGAAATTGCTAAAAAAGAAAATTTAAATATAATTATTGAGTCTAAAAAATAAGCACAAAAAAACTACTAACATTTTGCTAGTAGTAATTTTTTTAAACTAATTCTAATCTAACTTCTAAAGCATCATCGCCACGGCGTTCATTAATTTTAATAATTCTTGTATAACCACCATTACGATCTTGATATTTTGGAGCAAGTTCATTAAATACTTTGCTAACTACTTCATTATCATTATGTAAGAAAGCTAATGCTTTACGACGAGATACTAAAGTACCTCTTTTACCATAAGTAATCATTTTATCAACAAATTTACGAACTTCTTTAGCTCTTGCTTCAGTTGTTACGATAGATTCATGCATAATAACATCTTTAGTAAGTCCTGCTAAAATGCTTCTTCTTATTCTTGTTTCTCTTCCTAATTTTCTATACATAGTTATTACTCCTTAAATGTAAGTCCTAAATCAGCAACTTTATCAAGAACTTCTTTTAGACTCTTCTTTCCTAAGTTTCTAATCTTCGTAACTTCTATTTCTCTTTTATCAACTAAATCTTGAACGGTATGAATACCAGCTCTTTTTAAGCAATTATATGCTCTAACACTAAATTCAACTTCTTCGATTGGTGTTTCTAGTGTCTTCGTAATTGTATCTACTTTCTTCTCTTGCATTAATCCTGAGAAATCACTAATAGAATTTAAATCAGCAATAATGTTGAAATGTTCTACTAATATTTTAGCCGCTAAGGCTAGCGCTTCTTCAGGAGACATACTACCATTAGTAGATACTTCCATAATTAATTTATCATAATTTTCATTTTGACCAACCCGAGTATCAACAACTTCATACTTAACAAGTTCGATTGGTGAATAAGATGAGTCAATAGCAATAGTTCCTACTGAAGCATCTTCTAATCTTTTCTTATTTTCTTTAGCTTCAACATAGCCCCGACCATTTTCTACAGTCATTTCCATATTGATTTTACCACCACTAACAAGATTACAAATGACTAAATCACCATTAATAACTTCTACTTCGGCATCTTTTTCAATCATGGAAGCCGTAACAGGTCCTTCACTTGAAGCACTAAGTCTTAAAGTTTTAGGTTCATCAGAATGGTTTTTAACAACTAAGTTCTTAATTGCTAAAACGATTGAGGTAACGTCTTCAACAACCCCTTCAATTTTTTGGAATTCATGTAAAACGCCATCAATTTTAATACTGGTAACAGCACTACCAGGAAGGCTTGATAAAAGTACTCTTCTTAAAGCATTTCCTAAAGTGGTACCAAATCCTCTTTCTAATGGATCAATTTCAAATTTTCCATAAAAATTGTTTTCTTGATATTCAGTAATTTTGTATTCTGGTTTTTCAAATTTTATCATCATAATACAATAATTCCCTTTCTATTTTTAATTTCTTGGTCTTTTTGGTGGACGACAACCATTGTGAGGAACTGGAGTTTCATCAATTATACTTGTAACTTCTAGTCCGGCACTTTGTAAAGATCTGATTGCGTTTTCTCTTCCTGGTGCTAGTCCCTTAACATGTACTTCTACTTTTTGAACCCCTTGTTCAATGGCAGCGGCTGCAGCAGCTTCAGCAGTAAGTCCAGCAGCATAAGGAGTTTTCTTTTTACTTCCTAAATAACCTATTCTTCCAGCACTTGACCAACTAATAGCATTTCCATCTTTATCAGAAATAGTAACAATGGTGTTATTATAAGTTGCTTGAATATGGGCAATAGCTTCTGGAATATTCTTTTTAACTTTTCTTTTTCTTCTATTATATGCCATAAGTTAACCTCTACTTTCCAACCTTTTTCTTATTAGCCACAACTTTACCTTTACCTTTACGAGTTCTCGCATTACGACTAGTTCTTTGACCTCTTACAGGTAAACCTTTTTTATGTCTAATTCCTTCATAACAATTAATTTCCATTTTATTTTTAATGTTCATTTGAACATCTCTACGTAAATCACCTTCAACAACATATTTATCTACTTCTTTACGTAAATTATTAATTTCATCATCAGTTAAATCTTTAATTTTCTTTTCTGGATCGACTTTTGCATCTTTACAAATAGTTTTTGCAAGTGGACGACCTATACCATAAATAGCGGTAAGTCCAATGCAAGTATGTTTTTCGTTTGGTAAATCGATATTTTTAATTCTTGCCATCTAAATCCTCCTAACCTTGTACTTGTTTATGTTTAGGGTTATCACAAATAACCATAACTTTTCCATTTCTTCTAATAATTTTACATTTTTTACAAATTTTCTTTACTGATGGTCTAACTTTCATAAATAACTCTCCTATCTTCTATTCCATGTTATAATCCCACGTGTTAAATCATAAGGCGATAATTGTACTGTAACGGTATCACCTGGTAGAATACGTATCATGTTAATGCGCATTTTACCAGAAACGTAGGCTTTTACAGTATGGCCATTAGCTAGTTCCACTAAATAATCAGAACCTTTTAATACTTCAATGACCTTGCCTTCTACTTCAATTTTATCATTCTTTTTTTGCTCTTTATTTTTGGATTCTGCCAATTCTCTCACTCTCCTGTTAATATAACAAATCCATCTTTGGTAACTAATACTGTATGTTCAAAGTGGGCACTTGGAAGGCCATCATCGGTTTTAATTGTCCAATCATCATCTTCCATATATATATCTTCCCTACCCAAGTTAAGCATTGGTTCAACAGCAATTACCATACCTCTCTTTAATCTAGTTGGATCACTAGTATAATAATTAGGAACATCTGGATCTTCATGAACACTGGTACCAACCCCATGTCCCACAAGTTCTCTTACAACTCCTAAATTATTTTTCTTTGCAAAAGTTTCAATTTTGCTTCCAATGGCGCTTATTTTAACACCATCTTTGATAACACTCAACCCCTCGTATAAAGATTTCTTAGTATTTTCAACTAAATCTTCGACTTCTTTCGAAGCATGTCCAACAATATACGTATTGGCTGAATCAGAATGATATCCTTTATATGAAACACCAATGTCGACGGAAACCACGTCTCCTTCTTTTATTTTTCTTTTAGAAGGAATACCATGGACAACTTCGTCATTGATGGAGATACAGATACTTGCTGGGTAACCTTCAAATCCTAAGAATGAAGGTTCACAATCATTTTTAATAATAAACTTATGAGCAATATCATTTAAAGCTTTAGTGCTAATTCCTGGCTTAATATTTTTTGCAACCTCTTGATGCGTTAAATAATTGATATGCCCAGCATGTTTCATTAATTCAATTTCTCTTTCGCTTTTTATACTAATCATTTAAAATTTCCTTAATTCTTTCTGTAATCTTTTCATTTTCTTGCATTGTATCAATGCAATGTAATTTATTTTTTCTTTCATAATATTCTTTAATGGGTTTGGTATTAGTAATAAAAGATTCAAATCTAACTTTGAAAGATTCTTCATTATCATCACTTCTTTTAACTAACACTCTTCCACATTTATCACAAATTCCCTCTTTTTGAGGTTTAAATTTTTCATCATAAATGTTATAAGTTTCCCCACAAGAACAACTTAGACGACCAAGTGCTCTTTTCATTGCTTCCTCTAAACTTACTTCTAAGTAGATAACCTCATAATTAGTTATCTTTAATTCTTGAAATAAATTATCTAACATTTCCGCTTGTTTTAAGGTTCTTGGATAACCATCTAAAATAAATGGTGAGGAAATATTAACAAGACAATTTTTAATTAGGCTATGAACTAGTTCATCACTAACTAAATTACCTTTACTAATAATATTCTCAATTTCCTTACCCATTGGAGTATTTTTACTAATCTCTTCTCTTAACATATCTCCTGTGGAAATATGCATGTAACCGAGACTTTCTAATCTCTTACTATGGGTTCCTTTACCAGCAGCGGAAGGAGCAATAAAAATCACACTTTTCATCTTTATCTTAACCTTCTTCTTTTTTCTTTATAACTTCTAGCCATTAAGCTACTTTCCATTTGTTTATAAGTTTCAATAGCAACACCAACAACAATTAATAATCCGGTACCACCAATAGTAACTGTACTTGGTAAATTCGTAAATTTACTAATTAATACTGGTAAAATAGCAATAATAGTTAAGAATAAACTTCCGACAATAGTAAGTTTGCTTATTGATGAAGAGATATATTTAGAAGTATCTTCCCCAGGTCTAATTCCGGGAATATATCCTCCTCTTTCATTTAAGTTCTTACTCATTTCATCCGGATTCATTATCATAAATGTATAAAAATATCCGAAGAACATAATTAATATTATATAAAGTATCAAACCGGTATTAGATGTATAAACAATATATTTATTAATAAAATTAATAACCGCTTCATTTTTGAATAATGCTGCAATAGTAGAAGGTATTGTTAGCAATATTTGCGCAAATATTACGGGAATAACTCCTGCTGCATTAATCTTTATTGGTAAATAACTTTGTTGGGCACCATAAGCACTTGTTGTCCGGTTTGAATATTGAATAGGAATTCTTCTTTCGGCAAGTTGCGTATAAATAATTCCTACTAATACTAATAAATAAACTAAAATAAATATTATAAATAGAACAATTCCTAATCCTAGTTGATATGAACCATTGATGAAAGCATTATAAGCTCCTACAAAGATTCTTGGCATACTTTGAATAATCCCCGCCATAATGATCATTGATGAACCATTACCAATTCCTTTTTTAGTAATTTCATCACCTAACCATAGACAGAAAGCTGTACCAGCTGTCATAACTAAAGCTGACTTAATCATATCTAAAGTACTCATACCATTCATGTAGAAAATACATAAAGCATAAGCTTGAATAAATGCTAATATAATAGATAAATATCTCGTAATTTTATTCATCTTTTGTCTTCCTGTATATCCTTCATCCTTTAATTCACTAAAATAAGGAATAATGTCCATTTGTAATAATTGCGTAATAATAGACGCTGTGATATAAGGAGAAACTCCTAAAGCAAAGATGGAGAAGTTTTGAAGTCCACCACCACTCATTAAGTTAAATATTTCTAGGAAACCTAAGTCTTGATAGATCCTTGAAGCCCAAGGAATAGTAATGGTTGTTCCTAAGCAAAATATTCCTAAACAAGCAAGAGTGAAGTAGATTCTCTTTCTAACATCTTTATTTGATTTACTAAATAATCCAGTAAACCCACTAAACATCTAGATCACCTCAGCTTTGCCACCGGCTTCTTCTATTTTAGTTACAGCCTTACTTGAAAAACGATGAGCTTTAATTGTTAATTTATGCTCTAAATTACCTGTACCAAGTACTTTAATACCTGCTAAAGGTTTTTTAATAATTCCTCTTTCCTTTAAAATTTCTGGAGTAACAACATCCCCATCTTTAAAGAATTTATTTAACTCACTAAGATTAATTGTTGCATAAACAGTTTCAAATCTTTTGTTATTAAATCCTCTTTTGGGAATTCTTCTATATAATGGAGATTGTCCACCTTGGAACCATGCCGGAATACTAGCACCACTTCTAGCTTTTTGACCTTTTTCACCACGAGTTGAAGTTTTACCCATTCCACTTCCTGGTCCTCTACCTACTCTTTTTATTCCTTTTGTTTCTTTTGATTTTGGTAAATTTTCTAGTCTCATAATTATAATTCCTCCACTTTTTTGCCACGTAATTCTGCAATGTGTTCAGGACTTCTTTGGGCTTGTAAGCCTAGTAGAGTAGCTTTAGCAACATTGATTTGCGTATTAGCAC
>CANQLN010000049.1 GCA_947624695.1 uncultured Bacilli bacterium | reverse complement strand
GATTTAGCTGATTTAAAAGTTAAATCTTGTGATGTAGAAGCTTGGAGTCCAAGACAACAAAAATATTTTGAAGTTGGATCTTGTTCAATTTTAGGAGATGCTCAAACAAGAAGACTAGGTATTCGTTATAAAGGTAGTGAAGGCACTAAATATTTATGTTCTTTAAACAACACTGTAGTAGCCACTCCAAGAGGATTAATTGCTCTTTTAGAAAATAACTATCAAGAAGATGGTAGTGTGTTAATTCCAAAGGCACTTCAACCTTATATGGGAGGACTTACTAAATTAGAAAAAATAAAGAAGGAAAAATAATTTTCTTTCTTTTTTCATTCCAACCAAAAAAAATGCAAATATTAAAAGTTTTTCCAATTCAACAAAAAACTTTATGTTTAAGTGATTTTATTATATAATATAAATTAGAGGTGAAATAATATGTTAAAAAGGAGCTATTATTTAAATAAGATTAAGGATTTTTATCATGAAAACTCATTAATAAAAATTTTGTGTGGATTGAGGAGAAGTGGCAAATCTGTAATATTGCAACAAATAATAGAGGAGATTAAAAAAAGTGGTGTTAAAAATGATCATATAATATATATTAATTTTGAATCACTTGATTATGCTAATATAACAAATGCTATAGAATTAAATAATTATATTAAGGGTTTAGTCAAAGATAAAGATACTTATTATATATTTTTAGATGAAGTTCAAAAAGTAAAAGAGTTTGAAAAAGCTATTAATTCTTTAAGAATAACGAATCAATTTAGTATTTTTATTACTGGTTCAAATAGCAAAATGACTTTTCTAGAATTATCAACTGATTTATCAGGTCGATATGTAAGTTTTAGAATTAATCCTTTATCATTTAAAGAAACTGTTGAAATAACCAATACTAAACCGGAAAATTATTTTGACTTATTATTAGACATTTTTGAATGGGGAACTTTGCCTCAAAGATTTTCTTTTGAGAATAATGATTCAAAAGAAAATTATATAAGAGATGTTTATGATTCAATACTTCTTAAGGATGTTGTAGAAAGACTTGGAATATCAGATATTACATCATTTAATAAAATACTTCAATATATTTTAGAAACCGAAACAAGAGAATTTTCAGCAACAAATGTGTTAGATTATTTAGCTAAAAATGGTAATAAAGTTGCCACAGATACATTATATAAATATTTAAAGGCTCTTTGCTCAACTTTTATTATTAATAGAGTATATAGATATGATGTAAATGGAAAAGCTGTTATGAAATCATTAAACAAGTTTTATGCTACAGATTTAGGGGTAAAAAAAATTAAAACTAATAGTAAAGAAATAAATTATTCCCAAGCATTTGAAAATTTAATATACAATGAATTAATAAAAAAAGGATATGATGTTTATATTGGAAAAACTAAAGATGGAGAAATAGATTTTATAGCATCTAAAGATAAAAATATTAAATATATTCAAGCTTGCTATGATTTATCAAATGAAGAGACTAGGAGTAGAGAATTTAATGCTTTTAATAGTATAAAGGATAATTATCCTAAATATATAATTTCAACTAATAAAGAAGATTATTCTCAAGATGGAATTAAATGCCTAAACATTTTTGACTTTTTAATGGATGATCAATTTTAATAATAACATAGTGGTTTCAAGAAATTTTAATTGCTTACTTTCATTGTAAAAAAGTGGCAGAATTGCCAAAAAAATACAATGAACATAAAATTAATATTTAAGAGAAAAGGATTATATATATGGAAAATATTGAAGAATTTTTAAATAAAAATATTAATTATCATTCTCCAGGTTATCTGGCCCTTCTTTCTTAATCGATTTCGCAAGGGAAATTATTATTGTCGTCATGGCGAATGTAATGCATAATACCAAATTAAGCCGAGAAGAAAGAAAAAAGATTACCGATAAGCTAATGGCCATGCTATATAATAATCTTTTAGATTAGGAAAATAGCCTTTTAAAAGGATGTACTTTTTCCCTATATTTAGCATAGATTAAATTAGGGAGTGATAAATTTGTCTAATTTTAGAGAAATTGTAACTAAAGCTGTCATTGGGAAAGCCAAAAAAACGAGTGGTAATAAATTTACTATTACCCCCGAAGAAAGACCTAATACAGTTTTAGGATGTTGGGTAATTAATAATACTTTTAATGGTTCAAATAATAACGGAAGTGTTTTAATTGAAGGTTCATTTGATGTAAACGTTTGGTATTCTTATGATAATGATACGAAAACGGCAGTTAGTACGAAAAGATTTACTTATACCGATAAAATGAATGTACCTCTTAAAAATGATACAGTCTTAGATAATAATTCGGAAATAATTGTAAGAAGTTTAAAACAACCAACTGTTACTAATGTTGATATTAATAATGGTAATGTCGAATTAACGGTGGAAAAAGAATTAGGAGTCGAAATAGTTGGCAATACCAAAGTTAAAATTTCAGTTGAGGATTTAGATGATGATTATGTGGAATTAATTGATGAAGATTTAGATAAAGAAATAGATGAAGGCATAGAAGATATTAAAGAAGATTATTTAGATGCCGAAGTAGTAGATAAATAGTTGTCAACGAAAAAATATTGACATAGTAAAGAAGTAATGTTATACTAGGAGTAATAAAAAAGGAGGCATTATAAATGGCAGTTAAATTAAGATTAAAAAGAATGGGATCAAAGCAAAAACCTTTTTATAGAATCGTTGCGGCTGATTCACATTCACCAAGAGATGGACGTTTTATCGAAACATTAGGTACTTACGATCCACTTAAAGGTGCCGAAGTAGTTAAAATTGATGAAGAAAAAACTTTAAATTGGTTAAGTAATGGAGCTGAACCAACACCAACAGTTAGAAATATTTTATCAAGAGAAGGAATTATGGCAAAACATGCGGCATCTAAGAATAATTCAAAAAAGAAGTAGGTAGGCATTTATGAATGTTGTAGAGTTTGCCGAATATTTAGTAAAAAGTATTGTCGTTAATAAAGAACTTGTTAAAGTTTCTCTTTTTGAAGCTGATGATGACATAACTATTTTAGAAATTCTTGTTCCTGAAGCAGATATGGGAAGAGTAATTGGGAAGAATGGAAAAACATCTACATCTATAAGAACTTTAATTCAAGCCTATGCGGCAATTAATAAAATGCCAAAAGTAAAAATTAATATTGATTCTTTTTAAGAAATAGTATCTATTTCTTTTTTTCGAGTTAGGGGAGGTTTTATCATGTTAAAGATTGCCGATGTATGTGGCACTTGCAAGGGAAGTACGAATGCTTTAAATTTAGTTTATGAAATATATGAAAAAGAAATGTCAAAAGAAAACCCAAAAAATATTTGCATTTATAAAGAAATTTTACATAATGAAAAAGTTAGGGAAGAATTAAATGATTTAGGCATTATAACTATTGATAACTTAGAAGAAGCAGATAGTGATGATATTGTTATTCTAAGAGCTCATGGTGAAGTTTTCAAAACCTATGATTATTTAAATAGCCATCATATTGAATATTATGATGCTACTTGTCCTAAAGTAAAGAAAATTCATGAAGAAGTTTTAAAAAAATATAATGAAGGTTATGAAATAATTATAGTGGGTAAAAAAGATCATCCGGAAGTTATTGGAACGAATGGTTGGTGTCATAATGAAGCTATTATCATTGAAAGTAATTCTGATTTAGGAAAAATTACGAGTAATAAAAAGAAATATCTTACTTGTCAAACAACAGCTAGCCCTAATGTTTTTCAAGATATAGCGAAAAGATTACAAGATTTATATCCCGATATAGAAGTAAATGATGCTACTTGTAATGCGGTAAGAAGAATTAAAGAAAGTAGTCTAAATTTAGCTAAAGATGTAGATATAATGTTTGTAATTGGAGGAACTAACAGTAGTAATACGCAAGAAATTTATGAAGCTGTTTCTAGCTGTGTTCCCTCTTAT
This sequence comes from uncultured Bacilli bacterium, assembly GCA_947624695.1. GTDB lineage: Bacteria > Bacillota_I > Bacilli_A > RF39 > UBA660 > SIG200. The sequence continues at coordinate 3,515 of CANQLN010000049.1, read as the reverse complement.
AAGTTTTCTGATATTAATGAATTTATGACTTTTATTTTAGATAGCAAAGAAATAAATTTGCAAACTAATATTGGTTTTACGGGTGGAGCTTCTACACCGATTAAAGAAATATATAATTATAAATATTTATTAAGTTTTCTTTTATTTTATAAAGAAAAATATCAAGAATTTAAAAGTCATCAACAAGAATTTAATAAAGAATTATTTAGCGATGATGATAATGATATAGTTAAAAAAATGGTTGAAATGTTTCAAGATTTAAACCAAGGTGGCAAATATATAAGAGCTTCTTTAATTGCTTTGGGTTATTATTTAACGGGACATACTGATCATAACTATTTAGATTTAGGTTATGCTTATGAAGTTTTTCAAACCGCTATTTTAATTCATGATGATATTATTGATAATGCCAGAATGCGAAGAGGGAAAGAAACTATTCCAAGAAGAATATGTCATGAATATTTAAATTTGGCAAGTGATGCAGGTTACCATAATGATGTTTTAAAACTTGCTAATTCCATGGCGATATGTGCGGGTGATTTTGGCCTTTATGAAGCTAATAAAGTTTTAGTTAAAAAGTATGGCTCTTTAAAAGAATTTTCACCTCTTTTTACTTATTACAATGATATTATTATTAAAACTATTAAAGGAGAAACTATTGATGTGGTGCTTCCTTTCTTAGGAAAATATGATTTAAAAGAGACAAGGGAAAAGGATATTTTAAATATTTATCATTTAAAAACTAGTTGGTATACCATCATTGGTCCATTTATGTTAGGTTATATTTTGGGTGGCTCTAAACCCGATAAAAATATCGAAAATGTTTTAAATAAAATTGGCCTATCTTTTCAAATTAAAGATGATCTTTTGGGAATATTTTCATCTTCTAAAGAAATAGGCAAATCAAATACTTCCGATATAGAAGAATTTAAACAAACTATTTTATACTCCTATGTTATAAGTACGCCATATAAAGAAGATTTCTTAAAGATATATGGTAATCATGAAATAAGTAAAGATGATTTAGAAGAAATAAGAGCTATTTTAAAATTAAGCGGAGCTTATGATTATGCTAATTCTTATTTAAGTGATTTATATGCTGAATCTTTAGATTTAATTGAGGAATTAGAAATGACCGAATTTGGTAAAGATATCTTGAAAGGTTTGTTAATTTATATTAATATAAGAAATAAGTAAGGTTGATGTTATGAGAAGTAAAAAAATGAAAATGAAAAAGAAAGATTATAGTAAGCTAAATAAAACTTTAGCGTGGCTTTTCGCTATTGTCATTATTGGTTTGTTTTTAGTCTTTATTAGGGGTTTAATTCCTCCAAAAGACAAAAGTGATTTAGAAACTTATAATGTTAATAATACTACTAAAGAATATATGCGAATAAATAATCGAGTAGTTTATTTAACTAATATAGATGAATTAATGCTTAATTGGGATGATACCAAAATTTCTTTAAAAGATTATATTATTTCTCATGATAATGATTTAGATAAAGTTATGAATGATTTAACTAGTCATCTAAAAGTCAAAGTGGCTTTAAAAGATGGCGGAACAATTATTTATGAAGCCGATGATAAAAAAATATTTAATGAAGATATAACGGTTATTAAATGTCATACAGAGGATGGCAATGAAGATATTTATTTTGGTAAAAATATGAATACCACTAATGCTTTTAAAAATGGGGCCTGTGGGAAAAATTATTTTGAAGATATTTCTTTTACAAGAGATTATATTTTAAGTAATATTAAAGATTTAGGTGAAAAAGAATCGAGTGTTTATAATCCAGAGACTAAAGAGACCGAAATGAAAAAAAGTCATTATTATGAATTAACAGTTAAAGATAAAAATAATAATACGGTAACTGTTGAAAGAGCTATGGATGATGAGAGTAGACATACTTTAATTAAAGGAGAAAAATATACTTTCTATTTTCAAAATAAATATGGAGAACTTATTAAAGATACAATGGAAGATATCTTTGATAAGTGTACTTTAGAAAAAATTGTCCTAGTGGAAGATTAAATATTCTAATGTCAATGAAAACAAAAATTGCTTAACATTAAATGAAAAAATGTTATAATTTAAGAGTGAGATGTATGAAGAAAATAAATTTGTTTTTAATATTTTTAATTAGCTTTATTTATATGGAAATTATTTATAAATTATTTATTGGTAATCCTATATTTAGATTATCATTTGTTAATATGTTATTATTTTTAATTCCTTTAGCATTATTATTAAGTATTTTTACTAATTTAAGTAATAAAAAAGTTGTTAATAAAATTATTTTCTTTAGTATTTTGTCTCTTATTACAATTTGGTTTTGTGCTCAATATGTGGTAAAAAGTTATTTTGATTTTTATATATCTTTATCGACTTTTCAAGTAGCTGATCAAGTAACTGATTTTATGGGTAAAGCTGTTATTGAGACTTTAAGAAGAATCCCTTTACTGATTTTCTTCTTCGTCCCATTAGTTTTAAGTATAATTTTTCATAAACATTTATACTTTAAACAAAATGATTTAAAAAAGAATTTAGTCTTATTATGTATGTCTTTAGGTTTTTATGGCCTTTATTTATTAGGACTTAATATTAATAAAAAAGCTACTTATTCTCCTTATAATTTATATTATAAAGTCAATGATGTTTCTTTAAGTGTAGAGAATTTTGGTATATTAAATACGTTCTGTATTGATACTAAAAGAGCTATCTTTGGCTTTGAAGAAAAATTAATTGATGTAGATAATCCTTTATCTAATGATAAAGATCCTGATAGTGATAAACCTAAAGTTTATGATTATAATAATTTAGATATTGATTTTGATAGTTTAATTGCTAGTGAAACTAATAGTACCATTAAAAGTATGCATGAGTATTTTAAAAATGATCCAGGTACTTTGCAAAATGAATATACAGGATTTTTTAAAGATAAAAATTTAATTTTATTTATGGCCGAGTCCTTTAATGAAATTGCCGTTAAAAAGGAAATAACCCCAACTTTAGTAAAACTCGTTAACAGTGGTTTTGTCTTTGAAGATTTTTATACGCCAACTATTTTTAGTACTATTGGGGGAGAATTCCAAGAATTAACGGGTCTATATGCTTCTGGAACTGATATTTTAGGTAAATTTAGAAGTGGTAATATTTCATTTCCTCAAGGACTAGCCACTAAATTTAGAGAAGCTGGTTATAGTACATTTGCTTATCATAACAATAGTGCTTCATTCCAAAACCGCGATAAATATTTAAAAAGTTTAGGATTTGATAATTTTAAAGCTTGTAATACCGGTTTAGAAAAAGTTATTAATTGTAATATTTGGCCAAGAAGTGATTTAGAAATGATTAATGCCACGGTGGATGAATATGTTAATCAAGATAAATTTATGGTCTTTTATGCTTCTAACTCGGGACATTCTAATTATGATGGCTTTAATTCTAATCAGATGGCTAAGAAGAATAAAGATGAATATTTAGCCTCTGGCAAAAATTATTCTGAAAG
>CANQLN010000048.1 GCA_947624695.1 uncultured Bacilli bacterium | reverse complement strand
GCTCTTTGTCCTTCGACACTTGTTCGCTTATTTTGCTTGATATTTTTCTTGTATGACTTTCTTATTATACAAGAAAAAAAGAAGCTTTTTTGCTCCCTTTTAAAAAACAAAACTTCCACCAATTATTATAGCAAGTAATATATATAATACTATTACTATAAAAAAGTAGTTGTAAGCATTATTTGTATTGTTGTTATTTTGGTTACATGAACCATTATTTGAACAAGCCATAAAATTACCTCCTTAAAATTAAATATATGCTCCTACGATTATGATAAGTAAAATAAATAATACTAAAATAATAGCAGCGCCGATTCCGTTATTTCCACAGTTCATAATTCACTCCTCCTTTATGTCTTTTCATTTATAATTTATGGTTTATATTCTTAAAGTGTGAGTGCTTAATTTATTGTAATTATGAAACTTAACTGGTATAATAGTAAAAGAGAAAGGAAGATATGGTCAAAATGAAAAAATTTTTAATATTAAGTTTAGTGTGCCTTCTTACTCTATGTGGTTGTGGAAAAATCCCAACTTTAAAAAATGGTGAAGAAGCCGTTGTTACATTTGCTAAAGGTGACGAAGAATATCAAATAAGTGCAGAAGATTTATTTGAAGAATTAAAAACTAACTTTGGTTTAGAAGCTACTTTAAAATTAATCGATACTTATATTCTAGAAAAAGAATACGATGATTATGTTGAAGAAGCTAAAGAAAATGCCAAAAATTATATTGAGGCTTATGTTAATGCCTATGGAAGTGAAGAAAATTTCTTAAATATGTTAAGACAAAGAACGAACTACTCTAGCATTGATGCTTATGAAGAATATTTATATTTAAGCTTTATGCAATCACATGCTTTAGAAGAATATGCCAAAAGTCTTGTAACTGATAAAGAAATTGAAGACTATTATAATGATAAAGAAAAAGAAGATATCGAAGTTTATCATATTTTGATTACTTCTAAAGCTACTGACTCTATGACTGCTGATGAAAAGAAACAAGCAGAAACAGAGGCACAAGATAAAGTTAAAGATTTAATCAAAAAACTTGATGAAGCAGAAGATAAATTAGAAACATTTAAAACTTTAGCTAAAGAAAATTCAGAAGATGACGCAACTAAAGATGATAATGGTAATTTAGGTTATATCAATTATCATGATTTAGGAGATGAATATAATGAATTACTTGATGCTGCTTATAAGTTAAAAGATGGCGAATATAGCAAATCAGTTATTACTACTGAACTTGGCTATCATGTAATTTATCGTAATGCTTCAAGAGATAAAGCCAGCCTTGAAGATTTAAAAGATGAAATAATTGAAGATTTAGCAAATGAAAAACTTGAAAACACCAAAAATATATCTGTTGACTCTATGAAAAGTTATCGTGGAAAATATAATATGAAAATTATAGATGACAATTTAAATAGACAATATGGAATATATTTAAATAACTTAGCAAATAGTTCATCTAACCAAGATTAAATAAAACTTCAGATTAATTTCTGAAGTTTTTATTTGCTTAATTATATTATAAAAGTTTTCCTTATTGTTACTTTAATTACGATGTTGTATAATCTTAATTAGGAGACGAGAAATCGTTGCCTGTTAGATGATTACTATCCTAATCGGAACTCAATCCGAATAAGGATAGTCTTTTGTTTCGTTGAAAAACATACAAAAAGAAAGCAAAGGCTTCCTTTTTAATTGGCAATCATATATGGATGGTCAATGGTTCCTTCACCAGTCAGATTTATGGTATTTACAAGATAGAATGTCCTACTGCGAATTCAGTAAATATTGGAGCTCTAACAATACCACCTGTATCAGAATCAGGACCAATCATCCAGTCCTGGTCATCTCCCCATCTAATCATTGGCCATTCATCTTCTGTATTTGTTGGCTGCAATGACCCAGCTGGAGTATTTGGAGCTCCATTTAAACCATTGACGATGGATAACCAGTTATTCGGATCTCCAAGATAAAAGAAGTTAAAAAAAGTATTAAACAAGAAAAAAGAAGATGAAAATTTAATTATTCACCCTCTTTTAATTTATCAACTATACCTTTGAATGTTTCTTCATTCCAAATGGTAATTCCGAGGTCTCTTGCTTTATCGTATTTACTACCTGGCGCTTCTCCCGCAATTACCACATCGGTATTTTTACTAACACTCTCGGAGAATGTTCCACTATACTCTTCAATTAAGTCTTTTATTTCATTTCGAGTCATAAAAGAAATGGTTCCGGTCATAACAAATTTTTTATTAGTAATAAATTCATTAACTTTCTTTTTAACTCCTAAATAATTCATATTAATATCAAGCATTTTTAACTTAGCAATTAAATTTTTATTAGTTTGAAAATAATCATAAATACTTTTAGCTAAAATATCGCCAATATCTTTAATAGATAATAATTCTTCAATAGAGGCATTCATTAAATTATCAATATTTTCATAAGTACTAGCAAGAAGTTTAGCTGTTTTACTACCAACCCCACTGATACCTAAACCAAATAATAATTTTTCTAAACTATTATGTTTACTATTTTCAATGGCTGTAAGCATATTTTCAAAACTCTTTTTACCAAAACCTTCTAAGGTTAGAATATCTTCTTCATGTTCTTTTAAATGATAAAAATCAGTTATATCATTTAAAAATCCTTCATTAAAGAAATCTTCAATTATCTCATCACCTAAGCCATCAATATTCATAGCATCCCTAGAAGCAAAATGAATTAAGGCTTCAATACCCCTGGCAGGACAAAACTCATTAGGACAATAATAATCAACTTGGCCTTCTTTTTTAATTAGTTTAGTGCCACAAATAGGACATTCGCTAATCATTTTAAAAGGCTTTTCTATTCCACATCTTCTTTCTTTAATGGCTCCAGATACTTCTGGGATAACATCTCCTGCTTTATGAACACTCACAATGTCACCAATCATTAAATTTAAATTGTTAACATAATCTTCATTATGTAAAGTGGCTCTTTTAATAGTTGAACCCATAATCAAAACGGGATCTAAAACCGCATTAGGAGTAATTTTACCGGTTCTTCCCACTGTAAAAATAATATCATTAAGTTTAGTTAAAACTTCACTAGCCACAAACTTATAAGCTGTGGCCCATTTAGGATATTTAGCCGTAAAACCTAATTCTTGTTGTTCATTAATATCATTAACTTTAATAACAATACCATCTATTTCATAAGGTAGACTTTCTCTTTTTTCGGTCCATTCATTAATAAAATCAACAACTTCATCAATAGAATGAACAAGACGATTGTTGGGATTAACTTTAAAACCCAAATCTTGCATAAATTTTAAAGCATCCATATGCTTGGTAATTCCATAATCTAAAGGATTAGGTAAATGATAAATAAAATTATTTAAATTTCTTTTGGCCGCAATTTTAGAATCTAATTGTCTGACACTACCCGCCGCCGCATTTCGCACATTTTGTAAAATCGGAAGTCCTTCTTGTTCTCTTTCTCGGTTTAACTTTTCTAAAGTTTTCTTTTCCATGTAGATTTCGCCGCGAACTTCAATATCAATGTCTCGATCTAATTTTAAAGGAATAACTTTAATGGTCTTAACATTATGCGTTATATCTTCACCAACTACCCCATCACCACGAGTAGCTCCGCTTTTTAAAATACCATGTTCATAAATTAACGAAACACTTAAGCCATCAATTTTAAGCTCACAAACATATTCAGGATTAATGCCCGCTTTTCTAATTTTGGCATCAAAATCTCTTACTTCATCTTCGTTAAAGACATTCCCTAAACTAAGCATTGGTATTTTATGCGTAATTTTCGAAAATTTATCTAATACTTCGCCTCCAACTCTTTTCGTTGGACTATCTATTAAAGCATATTCAGGATATTTTTCTTCTAAATTAATTAACTCTCTTAAATATTTATCATATTCTTGATCGGTTATTTTTGGATTGTCATTAACAAAATATTCATAATTAGCATCATTTAATATTTTGACAAGTTCTTTTATTCTTTCTTCTGGTTTCATTTTTACCCCCACAAATCTCTATTATATACTCCCTTTAATATTTCACTATTAATTCCTTTTTTTAAACTATCTAGATCTTCTTTATAAGTTATGCCATAATGACGACTTTTCGTTTTTAAAACTTTAACCTGTTTACCATTAACTTTAGCACTTTCAAAAACAACATTTGGAAGGAGCCACTCAACATCTTGTAAATCTTTATCTTTAAAAAATTCTTCGATACTGTTTTCAAGATAAGTAAATATTTTGGGAGTTAAACAAAATAAATTCATCGATACCAGAGTATCAGGAGAAATAGCATATGGTTTATCACCATTTAAAGGACTTACTATAATTTCATCATTTACTTTTTCCACTGAGCTTTCTATTAAGCTTGTTAAATAACCATTTTCAGAAACAACAATTCCTCTTTTAACTGCCCCATTTTCACTCATCGTTTTTTCGACTTCATAACCTACCATGCCGTATTCATCATCCTCACAATTATTTAAAAATTTAGCAGCTTCTAAATAACCATCTCGACCATAAAAATCATCAGCATTAATAATAGCAAAATTTTCATGAACTAAATCTTTAGCGGAATATAAAGCATGGGCTGTGCCTAAAGGTTTAACTCTTTCCTCAGGTATTTTAATGCTTTTAGGAACATTATCATTTTTTTGAAAAGCATACTCGACGATAATTTTATCTTCAATATGTTTTCCAATGGTATTTTTAAATATTTCATAATTCTCTTCTTTAATAATAAAAACTACTTTATTAAATCCCGCCAAAATGGCATCTTTAATAGAATAATCAATTATAAATTCCCCATTAGGGCCCACTGGTTCTATTTGTTTTAAACCACCAAAACGACTTCCCATGCCCGCTGCTAAAACTACTAATGTTAAATCTTTTTTCATCTTTACTTTCCTTTCTTTAATCCTTTATAATTTTTTAAAAATTTCTTAATTCCATATCTTTTATTAAAAGCCACACTGACAAATCTTTCTTCTACGGCAATAACTACGCCTTTTCCAAAAGTTAAATGATTAACAATATCCCCACTTTTATATTCTACATCTGTATCATTATATAATTCATTTTGTCTAGTTTTCTTCTCTTCCATAACATTTGATTCAATATATTTAGGGTCTATTTCGCCAATAAAGCGAGATGGCGGATTGAGCATATCTTTACCATAAAGCATTCTTAATTTCGCATTAGTAATATATAATCTTTCTTTGGCTCTGGTAATTCCCACATAACATAATCTTCTTTCTTCTTCGATGCCTTTATCTTCGCCAAAAGAATTAATGTGGGGCATTATGCCTTCTTCCATTCCAACCATAAAGACTACTTTAAACTCTAAACCTTTGGCGGAATGAAAAGTCATTAAAGTTATTTCATCATCATCTTCCCGATGTTCCGTAACATCCGCGATTAAACTAACTTCATCTAAGAAATCTTGTAAATTAACACTACCCGTAATATTTTGATAGTTTTCGGTAATACTTCTAAATTCCATTAAGTTTTCTAAACGAATATCGGCTTCTAAAGTATGCATTTTCGTAAGTTCTTCTTTCATGCCACTACGCTCTAAAACTAAATCAATTAATTCCGTCAAAGAAACATCTAAAGAAGCCTTAGTCAATTCTTCAATCATCTTTTTAAATTCTAATTCTTTTCCGGAAGAAATGGCTTCAAACATCGATGTATTTTCTTCCGCTGCCTTAGCATTTATATTTTCTATCGTTTTAAGACCGATACCTCTTTTCGGCTCATTAATAACTCTTTCTAAAGAAACATCATCATCATGATTAGCAATTAATTTTAAATAACTAATTAAGTCTTTAATTTCTTTTCTTTTATAGAAATAAAAACTACCAACAACTTTATAAGCTAAACTATTTTTAAGAAGAGCTTCTTCATATATCCGGGATTGCGCATTAGTCCGGTAAAAAATGGCGATATCACTTTTTCGATAACCAGATTCCAGTAAATCTTTAATTTCATTTACCACAATATTAGCTTCTTGAAGGCCATCATTACTTCTTAAATATTTAACTTTTACGCCTTCTCCGAGTTCACTAAATAAATTAACTTCTTTTCTTTCCGTATTATTTTTAATAACCGAATTAGCTACATTTAAAATAGTTGTTGTACTTCGATAATTTTGGTTTAAAACAACTACCTCAGCATCCGGATAATCTTTTTCAAAATTCAAAATATTTTTATAATTAGCTTGTCTAAAACCATAAATAGCTTGGTTTTGATCACCAACCACAAAGATATTGCGATATTTACCCGCTAAAAGATTAATTAATTTATATTGAACTTCATTAGTATCTTGATATTCATCAACTAATATATATTGATATTTTTCTTGATATAAATTTAAAATATCTTTATTTTTTAAAAATAATTCAACGGGTAATTTTAATAAATCGTCAAAGTCAATAACATTATTTTTGCGTAAAGTTTTTTCATAAGCAAAATAAACTTCCGCAGCTTTTTTCTCCACATCACTTAAAAAGTAACGCGTAATCTCATTTTCATTTAACATTTCATTTTTAATAAAACTAATCCGATTACGAATATAAGAAGGCGCAATATCTTTAGGATTCATACCAAGTTCCTTCATAATCTTTTTGATTATCGTAATAACATCATCAGAATCGATAATAGTAAAATTTTTACTAAGTCCCACTTCGGTATAATTTTCTTTAATAATTCTTAATCCAAAAGAATGGAAAGTTCCCACAAAAGCATAAGAATTGCTGACTAACTTTCCTACTCTTTCTTTCATCTCTTTCGCGGCTTTATTGGTAAATGTAATAGCTAAAATATGACTACTATAAATGCCACTGTCGATTAGGTAAGCAATTCTCGTTGTCAGCACCTTAGTTTTACCAGAGCCAGCGCCCGCCACTACAAGACATGGGCCATCAATATGCATAACGGCTTCTTTTTGTTCTTTATTTAAATTGTCTAAATATTCCATATCTAACCTCTAAAATAATTATACCATTTATAAATATTTTCGTCATTAAAAAAAGGCTAAATTACCATGGTTAAATTAAATATTTATTATTATTTTAATGAAATTTTTAATTTATAAATTTAATATAAAAAAACTTGTTTCAGAAACAACTGTTTGGTATAATTATTTTAGGAATACTTAATTAGTTTTAGGTACTATTCTCCTTTACTTTTAAAGTGGAAGGAGGTGAAATTATGAGAAAATCAGAGAGATATCTTTGCTCTATCATAATACTCCTTATTATTGTGATTTTAATCATATTAATAAAAATAGTACCATCTATATAGATTGGTACTAACCCAAATTTCGGAATAGTACCTAACACATCAAAATTAGGTATTCCTTTTTTATTTTATGCAAGTTTCCTTGACAAATACATCATAACATAAAAGTGACTTTTTTGCAAGCCGGTCAATTATTTGATAGTGTAAAATATTTTTAGGTTGTATTAAAAAAGATTAATACTTCCTGTTATAATTTATATGATAGT
>CANQLN010000047.1 GCA_947624695.1 uncultured Bacilli bacterium | reverse complement strand
ACTACTCATGGTTACTTTGGCTAATTCTAATGTTCCTTCTTCTTTTGTTATTTTATAACTTTCTTCTGCCTTATCTGTAGCATAATATTCTTTATTTGCACTATTTGATGCCATATCATTTACTGATAAATTAATATGAATATTATCTACTCCTTGTTCTATGGATACCACATTTGCTGATCCTGTTTCAATATTTATATTGGTATTTGTTTCACTATCGGTGACATTTAAGGTATAAAAAGCATAGGTTGCACTTATTACTAATACTATTAGAAATACTACTGCTGTGGTTGTTCCGATTATGACTTTCTTTTTATTATCTTTCTCCATATTACTGCTCCTTTGTTTATAATACCGAAAATACTCTTCAATATTAATATGGTATTAAATTAAAATTTAATACCATTGTGTCGTATTGTTGTACAATTAAATTATAATATGATATTAATAATTATGCAATCATTATGATATCTATTTGACATCTACAAAATTGTAAAAATTAATAATATCATATAGATATCAAGGAAGAGAAAATATTATGAGAAAAGAGTACATATTAAGAATTGACGAAGACTTATTTGAGGATGTTAAGAAATTAGCAGACAAAAATGAACGAAGCATTAACGCTCAAATTGTCTATATTCTTAAAAAAGAAGTAGAAAAAGATAAGAAAAAAGAAGATACTACTATTAAAAGTTAATTATCTTCTTTTTTGATTAAAGCGTTATATACTTTTTTTAGTATATTATCAATTCTATATTCTAGTATTTTATAATAGAATTCTTTTTGTTCTTCACTAATTATCAAGATATTATCTTGATAATTAGGTAATTCATTAAATATATTTTGAATATTTTGTTTATTAATTTTAGGAAATATTCTTTTAATTGCCTCATTACAATCTTTATTACTTTTACTTTCAATATATTTTAAGGGATTAATTATTTTATCATTTATTTTGAAAATAGAAATAGAAGTGTCATAGGCAACTTGTTTAAATTTATTCTTATCTTTTAATAATTCTAATAATTTTTCATTAGAATTTTTATTATAAAAGGATGCTCCATTATCATATACTGGAGCACATCTTAAAGAACCTGTTTCTTTATTATATATTAATCCCCAATTAGCTTCATTACGATCATTATTACTAATTAAAGCATCAATAACAAACATATCCCAAAATCTAGTTTTTAATTCTGGAACTTTTTTAAAATATTGATTATTGTCCATTAAAAATAAAACTTCTTCTAAGTCATCATTATTATGAGAAAAATGTCTTTCTTCTAAATATTTTTCAATATTTTCTTCATATTTATTTTTAATGGCATTATAATCTATAATCTCTTCAGTATTACTTAAAAAATCTTTACAAGCTACAACTAATTTATTATTAAAAATACCTAAAATAGTTTTATGAGTATCAATACCAAAAGAGGCATAAATATGAGATGCTAAATATTCAGATAAAGGGGTGTTTTCAGAGTTTAATCGTGGGAATTTTAATAAATAATTTCCATTATTTATCAAAATATTTAATTTACTACCTGAGTGTCCTCCGTAACTTTTATCAGTTACAGGACAATTATTAAAACTGGGAATACTAATCATATATACCTCCTTTTTTAAATATGTAATGGGTCAATATCTATTTCTAAATTGACTTTATTTTCATTTATATAAATACTATCTAAATATTTTAATATTTTAAATAATTTATCATCAAAACGATATTTAATAACAACTTGAAAACGATAAGTATTATTAAATTTAAATAAACTAGCTGTAGATGGTCCTAAAACAATGGATGATGGGGAAACATTCTTCTTTAAATAATTTACTATTTTAGTGGCATTTTCTAAAGCAATATTGTAATCTTTAGAAATTATTTTTAAAGCTACTAAATAATAATATGGAGGGTATTTTAAAATTTTTCTAATATTCATTTCATAAGCAAAGAATTTATTAAAATTATTTTCTTTAACACAACTTAAAACATAATTATCCGGATTATATGTTTGTAAGATTACTTCTCCTTTTAAGTTAGCTCTTCCAGCTCTTCCACTAGCTTGGTATAAAAGGGCAAAAGTTTTTTCATTACTCCTAAAATCCGGAATATTTAAAGAACTATCGGCATTAATAACTCCGACTAAAGTGACATTAGGAAAGTCTAGACCTTTACTAATCATTTGGGTACCGAGTAAAATATCATATTCATGATTGCGAAAACTCGCAATTATTTTTTCATGAGCTCCTTTTTTGGAAGTAGTATCTTGATCCATACGAATAACTCTCGCATCTGGCAAAAACTTTAATAATTCTTCCATAACTTTTTCGGTACCCATGCCTAAATAATTAAGACCATCTTCATGACAATTAGGGCATTTATTATCTTTAGCGGTAGTATAACCACAATAATGGCACCTTAAATTATTAGATGACTTATGATAAGTTAAAGTAATATCACAATTAGGACATTTATAAGTAAAACCACAAGAAGAACAATTAATAATGGTGGAATACCCTCTTCTATTTAATAAAAGTAAAGCTTGTTCTCCTCTTTTTAAAGTTTCTTTTAATTTTTCTAATAAGATATCACTAAAAATAAAATTTCTTTTTTTAGCTTCCATCACCATATCAACAATAGTAACTTCCGGAAGGGTACCCGATCCCGCTCTTTTAGTAAGTTTTAAATGTTTATAAACACCCTTTAAGGCTCTTGCTCTTACTTCTAAAGTAGGAGTGGCACTTCCTAAAACTACCGGGCAATTATGATACTCACCTCTTTTTAGGGCAATATCTTTGGCATTATATCTGGGCATATTATCTTGTTTAAAGGTATCACTATGTTCTTCATCAATAATAATAATGCCAATATTTTCTAGAGGAACAAAGATGGCGGAACGAGTTCCTACTACCACACTTACTTCTCCTCTAATTATTTTTAAATATTCATCATATTTTTCGCCATTTGAAAGAGCACTGTGAAAGATTGCTACTTTTGAACCAAACCATTCATAAAAACGGTTTACTAAAGCGACTGTTAAACTAATTTCGGGAATTAACATAATGGCTGTTTTCCCTTTTTTTAGGGTATCTTCAATTAAATTTAAATAGACTTCAGTTTTGCCACTTCCGGTTATACCTTCAAGTAAAAAAGTAGTAAAAGAAGAAGTATTTTTTATTTCCTCAAAAGCATATTCTTGTTCTTCATTTAATTTATGTTTAATAACATCATTATTTTTTTCTTTTTGAATGCGATATTCTTGTTCTTTTATTTCTTTAATTAATTCTTTTTCTTTTAAAGTTTTTATGGTATAAGAAGGATAATCTTTTTTTAAAACTCTTCCCTCTTTTAATAATGTTTTTAAAAGATGAGTTTGATTAGTTTCTTTATCACAAGAATTTAAATATTCTTCTATAATCTCTTTAGACTTATTTAAAGTTAAATAAGTTTTATAATATGTATAATTAGTATCATTATCTTTTATTTTTAAAGAAGCAGGAAGCATGGTTTGAAAAGCCGATATTTTAGGACATAAAGTTTTTTCTTCTAAATATAGGCCTAGTTTTAATAATTCCTCATTTAATATTAATTCGGGATCAACAATAGCGATTATTTCTTTTAATTCATAAGAAGATTCAAAATTATCTTTTATTTGCATTACAAAACCATTGATAATTTTATTACCAAAAGGAACTTTTACTTTCATTCCGGGTTTTAATATATTTTCATAATTAGAAGGAATTTTATAAGTAAAATATTTATCAATTTTTTTCGTGGGATATTCAATTAATACTTCTGCGTACATAAATGCTCCTTTAAAACTAATTATAAAATAACTAATCAAAAAAAGAAAGGGTTTAAATACTTTCTTAAATTATTCACTTACCGGATGCTTACCATAACCAACCATTCCTACTTGACCATCAGCATAACCCATTTGCCCATCCATTTCTAAAATTACCCATTGATGGGTCCAAGCATTTTCATTCGCATGAGTCCAGGAATAACCTAGTTCATCTAAAACTTGGCCTAAAGCTCTAGTGGCTCCGGCACAAGATGACTCTCCTTTAATAAAGACGCCATAAGGAGTACGATAATCAAGACCACTTTCCACATGGACTCCTTTATAATAGTAACTAGATACAATCGATGCGGCCTTTTCTACTTTATCAAGATCTTTAGTATAACCTTTAGCTAAAACTTCTTTAGCTATTTGTTTGGCAATAACAGTAGCTTCCCTGTCTTTCTTGCAAGCATCTTTATCCGTTGTTTTATAACCTCTTTTAGTTAAAGTACTTTGAGAAGTTTCACAAGAATTTTTATTAGGAGTAGGATTTGAAGTTGAAGGGGTACTTGGTTTAGGCGTACTAGTTGGCGTTTTCGCTTTTTCTTTAACGGTAACTGTAAATTCTTGTTCTACTCTATTACCATTATGATCAATAGCTATTGCTTTAACTGGATAACTTCCAGCCTTTTTAAAATCTACTTCTCCTTCAATCGTTACTTCAATATTTCCTTCTTTTTCATCATATGCTGTTATTCCTTCTTTTAAATCAAGAGGGCTATCAACTGAAGTTTCCCTATTAGTTACACCATTTAAAATGGGAAAAATAGTATCTTCAACGACTAAATTATAATCTTTACTTGTTTTAATATCTTTCTTTATTTCTTTAAAGGTTCGATATTTAAAAATATTATCATAAACTACTTTAAAATTAATATCTCCAATAGTGTCAAATATAATTTCATCATCTTCTTTTATCTCTTTGTCATTATAATAAATAATTACTTTAGTATCTTTAACAAGAGTATTATTAACAAAATTATTATAAATATCGGTATATGTCCATTTATCTAAATATTCAATATTTTGGGTATAATCTTTATAAGATCTATTATTTTGAATGGTGATATTTTTAATCTTTTCTTCATATTTATGAGAAACAATTTGATGATAAGCATAAAAACACCCAAAGAAAAGAAGGAGAAAAATTAAAATAACCATACTAATAATTAAACCAATATTTTTCTTTTTCATATTAATCACTATCTAGTATTAATTTTAAAACTTTTTCTATGCAAATTAAATTAAAAAAAATTGCCATTAGTAAATTAATGACAATTAATTTTCAGGAGTTTCAAAATCTTTTAATTCTCCATCACTCGCTAAAATTTTATTAACTTTAGCGGTAGCACTATTTAATTTTTCACTACAATCTTTGGCTAGTTCCATAGCTTCTGTATATTTTATAATAGCATCTTCTAGAGGAACATTGCCACTTTCTAATTCTTTAACTAAATCTTCTAAATCTTTTAAATTACTTTCAAAAGTTTTTTCATTAACTTTCTTTTCTTCTTTCATCACTATCTTCCTTTCTTTTTATTATAAGGATTATCTCTTATTAAAAGAGGCCCTACTTCAACTTTTTCTTCTTCGGGGTTTATCTCTAACCATTTATCAAGTCCCAATGGCTTAGCCCTAGTGAAATCTAAATCTTCAGGATAAAAAAGTTGCCAAATTAAATTTTCAATATTTTCTTTTGTTTCTTTTAAAGACTCTAAATAAGTACTAATTACTTGAAGACTATCTTTTATTTCTTTTTCTTTTTCTAAAGCTAAATCTCTTTCCTCAATTAATTTATCTACTTCCGGAGTTTTAATATCTTCATCCGTAAATGTTGGTAAATTATGCATGTTAATTCGGTAACTTTTATGAGCTACACCACTACCCATAGCAAAGATTAAAAGGCCAAAACCATATTTTAGAATATAATCAATAACACTTAAATCTTTTGCCACCGGAAAAATATAAACACAAAATAAACCTAATAGAAAAGATGCCCCTAGGCCTAAGAAAAAATTTTCTTTATACTTCTTTCTAAGTCCTTCTCTTAAATGCATAATATCTAAGCGCATTTTGGATTGTTTATTAATTATTTTATTATCTAATTTTTGCACATTTTGATGAGCTTTCTTTTCTTGTCTTTTTAAATCTTCTTTAGCTACCACACTATGAAAAATGCTTTCTTTTAAAGGATTGTATCTTTCTTTATACTCTTGTAATTTCTCTTTATTTATCATTTATAACCTCCTGAATTACACTTGTAACTTCACCTTCATGAAACTTTATATTTATTATATCATTAACCTGTAAACTTTTGCAACTTTTTATAACTTTATCATCTTTTCTAACTAAAGAATAACCATTACTTAAAATATTTAAAGGATTAACAAGTTTTAAAGTATTAATTAAATAATCTAAATGATTATGTTCTTTAATTAAGAATTTATCCATTAAATTATTTAAATTATCTTTTAAACCTTTTAAGATATTTTCATTAATATTAATTAAAGAAGTAGGACTTACTAATTTTACGCGATTAATACTTATTTCTAAATTATGTTTACGAATATTTAAGTAATTATCCATATTCTTTTTTAAATCATCCATTAATTTATCTAATCTTTGTTCTTTTAATTCATAAAGACTCATCGGATTCTTTAAAATAAAAGAATTTCTTAAATTATATAGTTCAATAAATTTATTATTAACTAAAGTTTTAATAGTTTTATTAAGTCTTATTTTAAATTGCCCAATTAACTCATTGATATCTTTAACTGTTGGAACAGCCATTTCGGCCGCACCGGTTGGGGTTGGGGCTCTTAAGTCAGCTACAAAATCGGCAATGGTAAAATCCGGTTCATGACCAACTGCACTGATAATCGGAGTTTTCGCATTATAAATAGCTCTCGCGACAATCTCTTCATTAAAAGCCCATAAGTCTTCAATCGATCCACCACCTCGGCCCACAATTAAAACATCGCAATTATAAGTATCCGCCACTTCAATTTGTTTCACAATATTTGGGGCCGCATATTCACCTTGGACTAAAGTTGGAAATAAAATAGCTTCACATAAAGGATATCTTCTTTTAATGGTACTCATAATATCTCTTACGGCAGCCCCAGTATCGGCCGTAACAATTCCGATTCTTTCGGGAAACTTGGGAATAGGTTTTTTATGTTCTTGTTTAAATAGGCCTTCTTTAAATAATTTTTCTTTTAATTTCTCATATTCAATATATAAATTACCCAAACCATCAAGTTCCATTTCTTCCACATAAACTTGATAACTACCAGAAGCGGGATATGCGGAAATGCGTCCTTTAATTAAAACATTCATTCCATCTTCGGGAGCAAATTTCAAATTTCGGGTATTACTTTGAAACATGACCGCATTAATTCTTCCCGCATCATCTTTTAAAGTAAAATATAAATGCCCTCTGGTATGACTTTTAAAGTTGGAAATTTCCCCCTTTAAATAAATTCTATTTAAAAATAAATCATTATCTAAAATGGCTTTAATATATTCATTAATTTCGGATACTGATAAATATTTAGGTTCCATTTTCCATCCTCTTTTCTCTATTCCTCTTAATTATATCACGAATGCTTTAATTATTTAAATTAATTTACTTTGGTTCTAGAATTTCTAGTGTGAAGTAAAATTTAGTAAAATGTAGGTCTAACCTAATAAAAACAGGTATTTTTAATAT
>CANQLN010000046.1 GCA_947624695.1 uncultured Bacilli bacterium | reverse complement strand
AACAAGGAAGATTCCGTCAAAACTTACTTGGTAAAAGAGTTGACTATTCTGGTCGTTCTGTTATCGTTGTTGGACCAAATCTTAAGATGTATCAATGTGGTTTACCAAAAGAAATGGCGATTGAACTATTTAAACCCCATGTTATTCATGGCTTAGTAGAAAAAGGTTTAGCTCATAATATTAAAGGAGCTAAAAAATTAATTGAAGCGCGTGATGAAAGTGTTTGGGACATTGTCGAAGAAGTTATTACGGAATATCCGGT
Source organism: uncultured Bacilli bacterium (assembly GCA_947624695.1). GTDB lineage: Bacteria > Bacillota_I > Bacilli_A > RF39 > UBA660 > SIG200. The sequence continues at coordinate 7,384 of CANQLN010000046.1, read as the reverse complement.
AATGCTTAATAGAGCTCCAACGTTACATAGACTTGGTATTCAAGCCTTTGAACCAAAACTAGTCGGTGGTAAAGCGATTCGTCTTCACCCATTAGTTTGTACGGCCTTCAATGCAGACTTCGATGGTGACCAAATGGCTGTTCACGTTCCTTTATCTGAAGAAGCTAAAGCTGAAGCACGTATTTTGATGTTAGGAGCTAACAACATCTTAAACCCTAAAGACGGAAAACCTATCGTTACCCCAAGCCAAGACATGGTTTTAGGTAATTGTTACTTAACTATGGAAGAAGCTGGTGGTAAAAACGAAGGTAAAGCGTATAAAGATTGTAATGAAGCCTTGATGGCTTATGAAAGAAGAGAAATTGATCTTCATACTAGAATTGCGATTCCAGTTAGATCATTTAAACATAAATTATTTACGGAAGAGCAAGTTAATAAATATTTAGTTACAACAGTTGGTAAAATTAAATTTAATGAAATTTTACCAGATACCTTCCCATATTTAAATGAAGGTACGAAAGAAAATATTGAAGGAATTACGCCAAGTAAATATTTCTTAAGTATGGGAACTAATTTAGAGGAAGCAATTAAAGCGATGCCTTTAGTTAGTCCATTTGTTCAAAAAACTTTAGGTCAAATAATTGCTCAAGTATTTAAAAGATATAAAACAACTGAAACTTCAGTTATGCTTGATAAATTAAAAGACCAAGGATTTAAATATTCCACAATCGCTGGTATTACTGTTTCTGCTGCGGATGTAGTTAGAAGTGATGCCAAAGAAGAAATTATTGCGGAAGCCAAATCAAGAGTTGATAAGATTAATAAACAATATCAAAAAGGTTTAATTACTGAACAAGAAAGATATAATGGGGTTATTCAAATCTGGTCTGAAGCTACTGATAAAGTTAAAGATGCTTTAGCGGAAATTGCTAAAGATAACTTTACCAACCCAATATTCATGATGATGAACAGTGGAGCTCGTGGTAAGATTTCGAACTTTACCCAACTTGCTGGTATGCGGGGGTTAATGGCTAAACCAGATGGTACAACCGTAGAAATTCCGATTACCTCATGCTTTATGGAAGGCTTATCAGTATCTGAATTCTTCTTATCAACCCATGGTTCTAGAAAAGGATCTGCTGATACCGCTTTAAGAACAGCCGATTCAGGATACTTAACAAGAAGACTTGTTGATGTAGCGCAAGATATTATTGTTAAAGAACACGATTGTGGCTCAATGCAAGGTGTTGTTGTTTACGATTTAATTAATGATAAAGATGGCTCCGTTATTGAAAGCCTAGAAGAAAGAATTTTAGGAAGATTTGCTTCCAAGAAAATTGTTGATCCTGAAACCAAAAATACGATTCTTGAAGCTGGCGAAATGATTACCGAAAATGTGGTCGCTAAAATTAAAAAAGCTGGCATTAAGAGAGTCGAAATTAGAAGTGTTCTAACTTGTAAGACTGTTAATGGCGTTTGTCAAAAATGTTATGGTCGCAACCTTGCTACTGGTAACTTAGTAGAAACTGGCGAGGCTGTTGGTATTATGGCGGCTCAATCTATTGGTGAACCTGGTACCCAACTTACCATGCGTACTTTCCACACCGGTGGTGTTGCAGGTGGCGATGATATTACCCAAGGTCTTCCAAGAGTTGAAGAATTATTCGAAGCTAGAACTCCTAAATTTAAAGCAACTATTGCTGAAATTACCGGTAAAGTTGTAGGCATTGAAGATCAAAATGGTAAATATGCTATTTTAATTGAAAATGCTTCTGGTACGAAAGAACATATAACTAACTATAATATGAAACTTCGAGTTGAAGTTGGTGATGAAGTAAATGCTGGTGACAAATTAACCGAAGGAGTTATTGCTCCAAAAGAATTACTAGCGGTAACTGACCCTCTTACAGCTCAAGAATATATCTTAAAAGAAATTCAAAATGTTTATAAATTACAAGGTGTTGATATCAACGATAAACATATCGAATTAATTGTTAAGAGAATGATTAATAAAGTTAGAATAATTGATGCTGGTGATACTGACTTTGTCGAAGGTTTAACCGTATCATTAAGAGAATTTACCGAAGGAAATAAACCAGTAATCTTAAATGGTGGCGTTCCGGCTAAAGGTAACCCTATCATGTTAGGTATTACGAAATCATCTCTAGAAACTGAATCCTTCTTATCAGCAGCTTCATTCCAAGAAACGACAAGAGTTTTAACGGATGCCGCAATGCGTGGTAAGACAGATAATTTAGTTGGTTTAAAAGAAAATGTTATTATTGGTAAACTTATTCCTGCTGGTACAGGAGCAAGACAATATAGTGACATTGAACTTGAACTAGAAAAAGAATTATTAGATGATGATGCTAGTGAAGTTTTAGAAGAAAAATTCCTAGCGGGTGATGGCGAAGAAATCGCTGAAGCTTAAGCTTAAATTTAAAACTTAGAATTTGATGTTCTAAGTTTTTTTAATGCAAAAGGTTGCACTAGAAAGGACTTTATATTAAAATTTATTTAAGAGGTGAATTATGAGAGAAGTAAAAGTTGGTGGTGTTTATCGACATTTTAAAGGAGACTTAGTTCGGGTTTTATGTCTAGCTTTAGATAGTGAAACTTTAAAAAAGCAAGTTGTCTATTTTCATAATAATCAACTATGGGTTAGAGATTACGATATGTTTTTATCAAAAGTTGATAAAGAAAAATATCCTGATGTAAAAGAAGAATATCGCTTTACAGAGGTTGAAGATGAATAACGATGAATTAAGAAGTAGAATGGAAGTTAAAAATTTAAGTAAATATGCTTGTCCTTATTCTAAAGGAGAAAGATTAAAAGAAGAAGAGTTAGATTTTAGACCAACTTTTTATCGGGATATTGATCGTATTTTATATTCTCTTGCTTATACGAGATATTTAGATAAAACCCAAGTATTCACGCATGGAGGCAATGATCACTTACAAAGAAGAATGACTCATGTTCAATTCGTTAGTAAAATTGCGAGAACGATCGGAAGAGCCTTATCTTTAAATGAAGATTTAATCGAAGCCGCCGCTTTAGGGCATGACCTTGGTCATACTCCTTTTGGGCACTTAGGAGAATCTATTCTAAATGAAATAAGTCTGGAAAATGGGATGGGCTATTTTAATCATAATATTGAAAGTGTTAGAGTTTTAATGAATATTGAAAATTATGGTAAAGGTTTAAATATTACCATTCCGGTTTTAGATGCTATTATGTGCCATAATGGGGAAGTTGCTTTAGGTAAATATGAGCCCGTTAAAAAAAGTAAAAAACAATTTTTAAAAGAATATGAACTTGCCTACAAAGATAAAGAAACCATCAAAAATATGCGACCGATGACTTTAGAAGGCTGTGTCGTAAGAATAAGCGATTTAATTGCTTATTTAGGGAAAGACATTGAAGATGGAATTAGATGTCACTTAATCACCAAAGAAGATATTCCCGAAGATATTACAACTGTTTTAGGGAGTAGTAATAAAGAAATTGTTAATACGATTATTACCGATATTATTAAGAATAGTTATGATAGGAATTTTATAAAATTAAGTGATGAAGTATATGAAGCCATGGAAAAGTTAAAAAGCTTCAATTATAAATATATTTATGCTTATGCCGCTAGTGAAGAAGAAAAGAATAATGTCAGAAAAATATTTACTACTTTGTTTAATGTTTATTTAGAAGATTTAGAAAGTGCAAATAAAGACTCAATTATTTATACTAATTATTTAAATAATATGAGTGAAGAGTATCTTAAAACACCCCCTAAAAGAATTGTTATCGACTATTTAGCGGGAATGACTGATGAATATATTGTTAGACAATATAACAATTTAAAAGAAACTCATAAATAATTTAAATTATGTTATAATAAAGTTAGAGGGTGTCCTAAATGGAATATAAAAAGTATGATTGTGATTCCTATAATATTCATACGATTAAAACTGATAAGTTTAAAACCGTACGAATGGAAATTATTTTTAGTAAAGAAGTAATTAAAGAAGAATTACCAGTCTTTACTTTTTTAAGTGATATATTAACAGATTGTTCAAAGAATTATCAAAGAAGAAAAGAAATAGCCATAAAATTAGAAGAATTATATAAAACTATTTTTTATGGGGTTACTAGTAAAACGGGTAATTTACTAACTGTTTCTTTTGTTTTAGAGTTCATTAGTCCGGATTATATCAAAGAAAAAGGTTATTTAGAAGATGTTGTCTCTTTACCTTTTAAAGTTATTAATAATCCACGGGTTAAGAATAAAGAATTTGATTTAACTAATTTTAATATAGTCAAAAAACGTTTATTAGAGGAAATTGAAAGTGTTAAAGAATCTTCAGATAAACTTGCTATTATGAATTCTTTAAAAGCGATGGATGAAAAGAGCCCTAGTAGTTTTAAAGTTTATGGCACGAAAGAAGATATTGAAAATATTACCCCATCTTCTTTATATAAAGCCTATGAGAATTTATTTAATCATTCTAATTGTGATATTTTTGTTATTGGTAATGCTAATATGGATGAGATTGTTAAAATAATTAAAGATAATTTTGTTAATCATGTTATCAAATTAAAAACCCCAAGATTATTAGTTTTAAATAAATTAAGAAAAAAGGTGCTTAAAGTTACGGAACCATCTCCATTTTTACAAAGTACTTTAGTAATGATTTATAATATTAAAGATTTATCTAAAAAAGATAAAGATACTTCTTTTCATGTCTTTAATTATTTATTTGGTTCGGGTGGCCTTAATGCTATGCTTTACCAAGTTTTAAGAAGTGAAGAATCTTTGTGTTATGCTGTTAGAAGTCTTTATTTAAAAAATGATGAGTTATTAATGGTTGAGGTATCTTTAGATAAAAGTAATGTTAATAAAGCCGAAAAATTAATTACCAAAACTCTTAATAATTTTCTTAAAAAAGGAGTTTCTTTAGAAACTTTAAATTTAGCCAAAAAGAATTTAGTTATTTCTTTAAAAATGGCGAGTGATAATAATGTGGCTCTTTTAAATAATTATATTTTCCATGTCTTTGATAATCTTCCTTTAATTGAGGAGAGAATTGAAATGATTAATAAGGTAGAAATGACTGACTTAATTAAATGTGCTAAAAGTTTAGTCTTAAATACTGTCTATGTCCAAGATGCAGGTGATAATAATGAAGGAAATTAATTTAAAGGGATTAAATGAAACCATTTATTATGATGAATGTTCTAGTGGTTTAAAAGTTTATATGTGGGTCAAAAGAAATATTAATTCTTTTTATGGAACTCTATCAGTAAAATATGGTTCAATCTATAATGAATTTAAAATAGGTTCTAAAAGTTATAAGGTTCCGAAAGGCGTTGCCCATTTTTTAGAACATGTTAAATTTAATGAAAGTAAAGATACCACGGCTCATGATTATTTCTTTAAAATGGGGAGTGATGCCAATGCTTTTACTACTTTTAATTACACTAATTATCAAGTTTATGGTAGTGATGATGCCAAGGCTAATGTTTTACATTTAATTGATTTTGTCCAAAATAATTATTTTTCTCAAAGTATTGTTAAGAATGAAAAGGGTATTATTGTGGAAGAAGCCAAAATGGGAATTGATGATCCTTATACTGTTATGCTTTTTAAACATTTAGATAATATCTTTCATAATTACCCTTATAAAGATGAAATTACAGGTAATCCTAAAGATGTTAAAAGTATTACTTTAAATGATTTAAAATTAGTCTTTAATAACTTTTATCATCCTGAGAATATGTTTTTAGTTGTCACGGGTAATTTTAACCCATATGAAATGATGGAAGCCATTAAAGAAAACCAAAAGGAAAAGAAATTTCCGAAATATACAAGTCCGGAAAGAATAATTCCCAAAGAAGATAAAAAGGTTAGAGTACCTTATGAAGAGGTTAATATTAATGTTACGAATAAAAAAGTTAAAATAGGCATTAAAATTTTGAAATCTTCTTTAAAAGGTTTTGATGATTTACATATTAGAGTTTTATTGTCTTTAATTATGAAAGCCAATTTTGGCGTAACTAGTGATTTTAGAGATAGTTTATTAGAAAAAGAAATAATTAGTAATATTTCTTATAATGTCGATATTTTTGATGATTATGTTATTGTTATGCTTACTGTTGATACGGATTTACCTAATGAAATCATCAGTGCCTTTAATGATAAATTAAACCATTTAAAAATTGATGAAAAAACTTTTGAAAGAGCTAAAAAAGCGAATATTGCATCTTTAATCTTAGATTATGAAGATGTCGAAGTAGTAAATGGTCTTATTCAATCCGAAGTTTTATCTTATGGAGATATTATTCCTAATTTAAAAGAAATATATGAAAATATTACTTATCATGATTTAGTAGAATTTTTAAAAGTTTTAAATATGAAAGAAAGAAGTATATTAGTTTTAAAACCTTTAGAGCCATAAAAAAACTACCACGCGGTAGTTTTTATTAACGGTTATAGAATTCAACAATTAATTGTTCTTGAATTTCGCTATTTAATTCGCTTCTTTCTGGATATCTTACATATTTACCAGTTAGTTTTTTAGGATCAAATTCTAAATATGCAGGAACGTTAACTTTATCTTCAACCGCTGCTAGAATAGCAGGATGGTTCATAGAATTTTCTTTAACGCTAACTACATCTCCTGGCATAACTCTGAAAGACGGAATATCAACTTTTTTACCATTAACTAAAATATGTCCATGGTTTACAACTTGACGAGCCGCTCTTCTAGTTCTAGCCATTCCTAAACGATAAACGATATTATCAAGTCTTGATTCAAGTAACATAAGTAGGTTTTCCCCTGCAATACCATGCATTTTTTGCGCTTTGTCAAATACTTTATGGAATTGTTTTTCGGTTAAACCATACATAAACCTAACTTTTTGCTTTTCTTGTAATTGAACACCATATTCACTAGATTTCTTTTTACGATCTTTTCCATGAGCTCCGGGAGCATATGGACGACGAGCTAATTCTTTACCATTTTCTAAAGTAGAGAAGCCTAATCTTCTAGATTTTTTATAACTAGGTCCAGTATATCTTGCCATTTTTTCTCCTTTCTTTTAATTTTCAATTATTTGTTTTTATTTTATTTAAAATTATAGGGAGTTATTATTTAATTTCACTAAGGGCAGTCCTTAATTACTTTTTAAACGTTAATAACACATTACAACTTAAATAAAATACTGCCAAATTAATTGCATAATTATTATACTATATTATTAGAATTTGTCAATTATGCTTGTAAATTTTACTTAATTATGTTAAGATAATCTTGTTCTGATGGCGGAATAGCTCAGTTGGCTAGAGCACACGGTTCATACCCGTGGTGTCGAGAGTTCGAATCTCCCTTC
>CANQLN010000045.1 GCA_947624695.1 uncultured Bacilli bacterium | reverse complement strand
GATTTTTCTTTTTCCATCTTTTATTAGTGGGAATGGGGGCTTTAATTTTAAATACATTCTTAAAAGAATACAATAAGGGTAGAAGTAATTTTATTTATTGGCTTTTATATGTTGTTTTAATTATGTTTAATCCTTTAATTATAGGGTATTCCCACACTTTATTAACGGAAGCTGTGACTCCGGGAATAATTATGCTAAGTTGTTATTTAATTTATAAATGGACAGATATTTCTTGGCAAAATGATAAGTTAAAACTAATATTATATAGCATTAGTTTTGCTCTTATCATGGTTTTCATGTGGTTCTTAAAACAACCATATATGCCGATTATTTTCTTCTTAGTTTTTATTAGTTCAATATTAATAAGTATTAAACAAAAAAGTTGGAAAGTTTTTTTAGAAAGAATGATTTGTACAATAAGTATGGTGGCTGTCTTACTTATTTCGATAGTTAGTTGGAATTTTATCTTAGATTATAATCATGTTAATAAAAATTTAGATAAAACTAATAGTAGTTTTTTAGCTAATGGAATAGTTAGTGGTCTTAATTATCATTATAAGAAAGTTGATAGAAAAATAGCTTGTAGTGTTAGTTATATTAAAAATTCTGATTTAAATAAAGAAACTAAAGAAGAAATTTTAACTTTAAAAGATCAAAATAAAAATTGGTGTAATTATTTTTCAATTTATAATATAACTAATAAAGATGGTGTAATTGAACAAGTAGCTTTAATTACGCATGATAATAAAGCTAGTGTAAAAGAAAGCATTGCTTTTTGGTTTAAGAGTTTTACAAGTCATCCTTTATTAATGATGCATACTTATTATAAAAATTATCTGGCTACGATTGATTTATATAGCTCTAATGTAGTAGCAGGAGTAGGTTATGTTCCTGGTAATGAATTAAATTTAGAGGCCGAACATGAAAATACCAGTTTAGCTTTTGCTACTTACACGCATATTCCTCTTTGTTGGTGGCTTTATTGGGGAACTAGTGAAGAAATATTACAATTAGATGTTGTTAAAAATATGAAAAACTTTGAAGGATGGCAAGAGGTAAGCGAAGAAGAAGAAACTTTTATTAAAGAAAATATTAAACCATTCTATTTAATGATTTTTAGAATTGTTTTATTCCTTGCTTTACCACTTGCTATTTATAGTTTCGTTGAATTTATGAAGCATAAACAAAATAAAATATATTATTTTACAACCATTCTCTTTGCTTCTTCATTCTTCCATATTTTATTCCATGCCGTTATGGGGGCTTTAATTGATCGTTATGCTTTTGTAGTTATGCCAATCGTTATTTTAGGAATTATCTTATTATTTGTTCCTAAAGAATATCTGGTTAAGGAAACTAAAGCTAAGAAAATACCTTTTAAAAAAGATGGTAAATTATTATTTGTAATTCCAGCTTATAATGAAGAGAAGAATATCGAAAAAGTAATTAAAGATATTAAAAAGAATATGCCAGCATCCGATATTGTTATTACTAATGATTGCTCTAAAGATAACACTAAAGAAATTGTCGAAAGTCTGGGAGTCCCTTGTTTAAATGTTCCTTTTAATATGGGTTATGCAATGGCTGTCCAAACTGGTATAAAATATGCTTATGAAAATGATTACGATTATGTTATTCAATTTGATGGAGATGGTCAACATTTAGCGAGTGAAGCTAAAAAATTACTTCAAAAAATGGAAGAGAGTAATGCTAATATTGTAATTGGCTCAAGGTTTTTAGAAAAAACGGATTATAAGCATCCATTATTTAGAAGAATAGGGACAAAAATTTTCCAAATATTAATTAAATTATTTTGTCATAAAGAAATTACTGATCCTACTAGTGGCTTTCAATTATTAGATCGCTCTGTTATTGAAAGATATGCCAAAATTGGTAAGTATCCCGAATTTCCTGATGCTAATTTAATTATTGAAATGTTACTTAATGGCTATGAAATAGAAGAAATATCTGTTAAAATGAAATTAAATGATACAGGTCAAAGTATGCATGGAGGAATTATTAAGCCAATTAAATATATGATTAATGTTCTATATACAATTATGTTTATCTTTATAAAAGGAAGATATATTAAGGAGGACAAATAATGAAAAATATTTATTTTATCATTGCTTCTGTGGCAGCATTAATATATGTTGTTGTGGAGGTAAGAAAGAATCATTTTTCGGTCAAAGAAAGCTTTTGGTGGGTAATCGCAGCTTTAGGAATGATTTTCCTTAGTATTTTCCCTTATACTTTTGACTATATTGCCAAATTTTTAAGTATTAGTTATGGCCCTTCTTTATTATTTGTTATTTGTATTATCTTTTTGTTATTTATCAATTTTCGGAGTAGTAAAAAAATATCAGATATGCAAATGAAGATTACTGACTTAGCGGAACATATAGCTATTTTAGAACAAAAATTAAAGAGTAAACCGAAAAAATAGAAAGAGGGTATTAAAATTGAAAAATTATGAAAATTTACATACCTTTGTTATATGTGCTTATAAGTATGAACCTTATTTAAAGGATTGTGTTAAGTCTTTAAAGAGGCAAACTTTAAACTCCGAAATTATTATAGCGAGTTCAACTCCAACTTCAGAAGTGGAAAAGATTGCGAAAGAAAATAATGTTAGATTAGCTATTAATAAAAAGACGACGGGGCATATCAATGATTTTTGTTTTGCTTATGATGAAGCTCATACTAAATATGTTACTCTTTGTCATCAAGATGATATTTATTATCCGGATTTTGCTTATAAAATGGTTAGTAAATTAGAAGAAAGTAAAGATCCGATAATTGCATTTAGTAATTATAATGAAAGGCGAAATGATCAAACTAAGAAAAATAATTTATTATTATGGATAAAAAGAATAATTAATTTTCCTCTTTTATTTTTTAAAAAAAGTAAAAGAGTACGATTATTTACCTTATCCCTAGGAAATGCTATTTGTGCTCCGAGTGTCACTTATAATAAAGAAGTAGTTAAAAGGCCGATCAAAGAAAGTGATTTGAAATCTAATATTGACTGGGACACTTTTATTGATTTAGCTAAAATGGATGGTAGTTTTGTTTATTTAAGTAAGCCTTTACTAGAGCATCGAATTCATGAAAATTCTACAACTACCAAAGTAATTAATAATAAAATAAAGCAAAATGAAGATTTATTGATGTTTAAAAAATTTTGGCCCGAATGGATAGCAAAAATATTAGTGAAAATTTATGGTTCATCAGAAAAAAGTAATAATTTTAAGAAAAAGGAGAATAGAAAAATGAAATGGATAATGGTGGCTTTATATTTAATCTTAACAATATCAGGATTGATACTTTATAAGTATGGCGCTAATAAGTCTTTTATGTTTTCAGTTAAAGCTGGAACCCTTAATCTAGAAATAAGTTTAATATCACTTATTGGTCTTCTATGTTATTTACTTAGTTTCATAATTTATATTTTTGTTTTACCACAATTTGATCTAAGTTATATTATGCCCATAACTTCGGCGATTAGTTATATTGGTATTTTTGTTTTATCATTTTTAGTCTTAAAAGAAAAATTAGCTATTAATGGAATTATCGGAGCTATTATTATTTTATTCGGCATAATTATTATGAACTTATGAGGTTATAATGAAGTTACGAAAATTAGAAGTTAAAGATATTCCTTATATGTTAGAATGGATGCATGATGAAGAGATTACCAAATATTTAAAATTTGCTTTTAATAAAGCTACTAAAGAATCTCAAGAAGTATTTATTAAAAATTCTTATACTACTGAAAATATTCATTTAGCTATTGTGGATGATAATGATGAATATTTAGGAACAATTAGTTTAAAAAATATTAATTATCTTGATTTAAATGGAGAATATGCTATTTGTTTAAGAAAAAAAGCTCTTGGTACAGATATTGCTAAAAAAGCGACTTATGAAATTTTAAAAATAGCTTTTAATGATTTAAAATTAAAAAGAGTTTATTTAAATGTGGTAAGCAAAAATGTAAGAGCTTGGAAGTTTTATGAAAAAATGGGCTTTATTTATGAAGGAGAAAGTAAAGAAGCTATAATGATTAATAAAGAGTTAGAAAATTTAAAATGGTATCGCGTTTTAAAAGAAGAATTTGCTAAATGGGAGGTAGAAGATGACTAATGTAAGTTTAGTGGATTTAAAAGTAATTGAAGATGCTAGAGGAAAAATGATTCCTTTAGAATATCCTAAACAATTAAATTTTCCTTTAAATAGAATATATTATATTTATGATGTTGATAATAATCAAACTAGAGGATGTCATTCACATAATAAATTAGATCAATTATTAATTGCGGTTAAAGGGGAAGTTAATATATTAGTTAAAACTCCTTTTGAGGAAAAAATAGTTAAGTTAGATTCACCATCTAAAGGTTTATATATTGGCCCTATGATTTGGCGAGAAATGTTTGATTTTAGTGAAGATTGTGTTTTATTAGTTTTAGCTTCTGAGTTATATGATGAGAAAGATTATATTCGAGATTATAGGGAATATGAACAAAAAGCTTTAGAATATTTTAGAAATGAGGAGACAAACAATGATTAAATTTGGAAGATTAGATATAATGCATGATGAGATTAGAGGGGAAATTGATGAGGCTATTAAAGAAGTAATTAACAATAGTTATTTTATTGATGGACCTTATTTAAAGAAATTTGAAGAAGATTTTGCTAAATATTGTCATGTTAAATATTGCATAGGAGTAGGTAATGGTCTTGATGGTTTAAAATTATCTTTGTTAGCCTTAGGAGTAAAAGAGGGCGATGAAGTAATTATTCCTTCTCACACTTATATTGCCACCGCCTTAGCGGTATCTAGTTGTGGAGCTACTCCTGTTTTTGTGGAAGTAGATCCGGTAACTTTTAATCTTGATGCCAAAAAAATAGAAGAAAAAATAACTAATAAAACCAAAGTTATAATTGTTGTTCATTTATATGGTCAATGTGCTGACATGGATGAAATAAATAAAATTGCCAAGAAACATAATTTATATGTTTTAGAGGATGCCGCTCAAGCTCATGGAGCTTTATATAAAGGTAGAAAAGCGGGTTCCCTTGGAGATATTGCTGAATTTAGTTTTTATCCGGGCAAAAATTTAGGAGCTTTAGGTGATGGGGGATGCGTAACTACTAATAATTCCGATTTAGCTTTAAAAGTTTTAAAGTTACGTAATTATGGTTCTAGTGCGAAATATGTCCATGATGTTAAAGGCTATAATTCTCGTTTAGATGAAATAGAGGCCGCTATTTTAGATAAAAAATTAGCCCATTTAGATAAGTGGAATCAAAGAAGAAGTGAAATTGCGGAGCAATATTTAACTAAAATAACGAATCCTAAGGTTATCTTACCTAAAATTGCAGATGGGAATAATCATATATGGCATCAATTTGTAGTTAAAGTTTCTAAGAGAGAAGAGTTTATTAACTATTTAAAAGAAAATGATATTCCCACAATGATTCATTATCCTATTGCTATACATAAACAAAAAGCTTATCAAGAATTTAATGATTTAAATTTACCTATTGCGGAAGAGTTAGCCAAGACGGTCGTTAGTTTACCGATGTATTATGGTTTAACTGATGAAGAAGTCAATTATATTATCGAAAAAATTAATAAGTTTTAGGAGGACCTATGAAAGGAATTATTTTAGCTGGCGGAAGAGGGACAAGATTATATCCTACAACTATTTCTGTATCTAAACAATTATTACCTATATACGATAAACCTATGATATATTATCCTATATCTATTCTTTTGTTGGCTCAAATAAAAGATATTTTAATTATTTCAAGTCCCGAAGACATTGAGATGTATAAAAAATTATTAAAAGATGGTGCGGATTTAGGAATTCATTTTACTTATAAAGTTCAAGATAAACCTAATGGTTTAGCGGAAGCTTTTATTCTTGGAGAAGAATTTATCGGTCAAGATGATGTCTGTTTAATTTTAGGAGATAATGTTTTCTATGGCCAAGGTTTAACCGATATTTTTAAAAGAATTAAACATCATCAAGGTGGGGCCACTATTTTTGGCTATCAAGTCAATAATCCTGAAGATTTTGGTGTTGTCGAATTTGATGAAAATTATAATGTTTTATCTTTAGAAGAAAAACCTAAAATTCCCAAATCTAAATATGCCGTACCTGGTTTATATTTTTATGATAATAAAGTAATCGAATTTGCCAAAAAAATAAAGCCTTCTTCAAGAGGAGAATTAGAAATTACGGCGATTAATAATGAGTACTTAAAAAGAGGCGAGTTAAAAGTTGAAGTGTTAGGTCGGGGATTTGCTTGGCTTGATACAGGTAGCCCTTCTAATATGTTAAAAGCCGGGATGTTTGTGGAAACAATTCAGTCTCGGCAAGGCTTATATATTGCTTGTATTGAAGAAATTGCTTGGCGTCAAGGTTATATTACTAGTGAAGAACTAAGAAAGACGGGCGAAAAACTAAAACATACTGAATATGGCAGATATATTTTAGATTTATTAAAGGATGGTGATTCTAAATGAAATTTTTGATAACTGGAGGAGCTGGATTTATTGGCAGTAATTATCTTCATTATGTCGTAAACAAATATCCTCACGATTATTTTGTTTGTTTAGATGCTCTTACCTATGCAGGAAATTATAATAATATTAAAGATTTAGAAAATAAAGATAATTATAAATTTGTCAAAGGCGATATTCGGGATAATGATTTTATTGATCAATTATTTAAAGAAGAAAAATTTGATTATGTAATTAATTTTGCCGCCGAAAGTCATGTCGATAATTCTATTAAAAACCCGAATATTTTTGCTGATACTAATATTTTAGGAACGATGACTTTATTAAATGCCTCTAAAAAATATTTAGTTAAAAGATTTCATCAAATCTCTACAGATGAAGTTTATGGGGATTTACCGCTTAATAGACCTGATTTATTATTTAAAGAAGAAACGCCTTTACATACTTCAAGTCCTTATTCAGCCTCTAAAGCTGGGGCTGATTTACAAGTTTTAGCTTATGCGAGAACTTATAAAATTCCCATTACTATTTCGAGATGCTCTAATAATTATGGCCCTTATCAATTTCCAGAAAAGTTAATTCCGGTGGTGATATCTAAAGCTTTAAATGATGAACCAATTCCGGTTTATGGCAATGGTGAAAATGTTCGGGATTGGATTCATGTTCATGACCATAATGTCGCTGTTGATTTAATTGTAAGAAAAGGACGAGATGGCGAGGTTTATAATATTGGAGGCCATTCAGAAATAAGCAATTTGGAAGTAGTCAAAACCATTTTAAAAGAGTTAGGAAAAAGTGAATCATTGATTGAATTTGTTAAAGATAGACCAGGACATGATTTAAGATACGCTATTGATTCATCTAAAATTGAAAAGGAATTGGGTTGGCAAAGAACTTATAATTTTCAGGAAGGAATTAAACAAACAATTAAATGGTATATTGATAATCAAGATTGGATTAATGATATAAAAACCGGAAAGTATAAAACGGCTTTTTAAAGAAAAATTAAATTAGCTAGAAAATGATTTCTAGTTTTTTTGGCGAATTTTGTCGAAAAAATAGAAGTTTTGACAACGTTTGTCGAAAGTGTTGAAATAGGAAAAAATATAAGTAAAATAGAGACCTCGAAAAGAGGCGAATTTTATGAATACCGAAAAAGAAGAGACAAAATATTTTACACTAAAGTAT